>NZ_JBMDIY010000011.1:0-138894 GCF_057808895.1 Flavobacterium sp. FG68 | reverse complement strand
AAAAATTTAAATTCGGTTTTGTCATCATTTAATATTTCGTAGAAATTATATATCGGTAGACATTTAAAAATATCAACATGCATTTGTCTCGTAGAGACTATACATTTAATATTGTTTCATATCTCCCTACGGGAAATTGTTTGGGTGGGGATTTCTTTTTTTTTCTACCAACCAATTACTCCTAAAGGAGTATTTCTAAAAATTTAAATTCGGTTTTGTCATCATTTAATATTTCGTAGAAATTATATATCGGTAGCCATTTCAAAATATCAATATGCATTTGTCTCGTAGAGACTATACATTTAATATTGTTTCCTATCTCCCTACGGGAAATTATTGGATGAATGATTTCATTTTTTCTACCAACCAGATACTCCTAACGGAGTATTCCATACAAATTATAACATTTTATTTTACCGATATTTAATTCCTAATGGAATTTTTCTAATATTGAATTTCTACGAAGCACTCCGTTAGGAGTGACTGGTCGGTAGCAAAAAAAAAATATCCGACATGCATTTTGTCCCGTAGGGACTATACGTTTAATATTATATTATATATCTCCCACGAAATATTTTGGGATGATGTTTCTGCTAATATCTAATTCCAAACAAAAATCTTAAACTATAATATTTAATTTTTAAAAAAATACTCCGTTAGGAGTAACTGGTCGGTAAATGTTAAAAAATCTAATTTTCTCTAAAAAAACTTTGTAAATCTTTTCTTTCTTTAACGTATAATTTTTAAAATTTTAATTTTTGTGTATTTTGTTTAAAATGAGCAATTTGTGTTTTTAAAAAATCGATTTCGTTGCGCATTGTATTTGTTTTTATTTTAACTTTATAAATCTAAAATTTTTCAGATATGACTGTACATCAAATACTTAATGCAAAAGGAAGGAATGTATATTCCGTACGTTCAACAACAACCGTTTTTGAAGCCTTAAAAGTTATGGGCGATAAAAACATAGGCGCCATTCTTGTTATTGACGGAAACGATTTAAAAGGGATTTTGTCTGAAAGGGATTATGCTCGAAAAATTGTTTTAAAAGACAAATCTTCAAAAGAAACTTTTGTACATGAAATTATGGAAAGCAATGTTTTCTCGGTGCTGCTTTCAAATAATATCGAAGACTGCATGGAACTCATGAGTTCAAAAAGAATCAGACATCTTCCTGTTTTAGAAGATGGAACAGTAGTGGGAATTATTTCAATTAGCGATGTTGTTAAGGCAATTATCGAAATTCAAAAAGACACTATTAATCACTTAAACTCTTACATATCACAGTAAATACGCTTATTAAAATACTTTTTTCAATAGTCCGATACAGCTCGGACTATTTTTTTTGACTTCTCGATTTTGATATTTTAACAAAAGAAAGAACCAAAACGCCCCATTTTAAAACTAAGACTTATATCTTTGTAAGCTAGAATAAAAGCTAAAATAATGAACAAAGAGAGTAAAAAAAGAGAGGCGTTACTGTATCACTCAGAGCCAACTCCAGGAAAAATTCAGGTAGTTCCAACAAAAAAATATGCAACCCAAAGAGATTTATCGCTGGCTTATTCGCCAGGAGTTGCTGAACCTTGTTTAGCAATTGCAGAAAACATTGAAGATGTATATAAATATACTGCAAAAGGAAATTTAGTTGCCGTAATTTCAAACGGTACAGCTGTATTAGGTCTTGGGGACATAGGCCCAGAAGCAGGAAAACCTGTAATGGAAGGAAAAGGTTTGTTGTTTAAAATATTCTCTGATATTGACGTTTTTGACATCGAAGTTGGTACAAAAGACGTTGAAGAATTTATTCAAACTGTAAAAAATATTGCTCCAACTTTTGGAGGTATTAATCTTGAAGATATCAAAGCACCGGAATCTTTTGAAATCGAAAGAAGATTAATAGAAGAATTAGATATTCCGGTAATGCACGATGACCAGCACGGAACCGCAATTATTTCTTCTGCAGCTTTAATCAATGCACTTGAATTAGCAGGAAAAAAAGCCGAAGACGTAAAAGTAGTAGTTTCCGGAGCAGGATCTGCAGCAATTGCTTGTACAGATTTATATGTATTATTAGGAGTAAAAGTGGAGAACGTTTTAATGTATAACAGTAAAGGACTTTTAACAAAAGACAATCCTTCACTTTCAGAATTACAATTAAAATATGCAATCGACGGTCCAAAAATTGAATTAGCAGAAGCTGTAAAAGGAGCTGACGTTTTCATCGGATTATCATCTGGAGATATTCTTTCACCAGAAATGTTATTAACAATGAAAGACAACCCGATTGTTTTTGCAATGGCAAATCCAAATCCGGAGATCGATTATAATTTAGCTGTAGAAACGCGTAAAGATGTTATTATGGCTACAGGCCGTTCTGATTTTCCTAATCAGGTAAATAACGTTTTAGGATTTCCTTATATTTTTAGAGGAGCTTTAGACGTACGTGCTACAAAAATTAACGAAGCTATGAAAATGGCTGCTGTAAAAGCATTGGCTATTTTGGCAAAAGAACCAGTTCCAGAACAGGTTAACGTAGCTTATGGAGCAACAAAATTAGGTTTCGGACAAGAATATATCATTCCAAAACCATTTGATCCTAGATTAATTACCGTTGTAGCGCCTGCAGTTGCAAAAGCAGCAATGGAGTCTGGAGTAGCAAAAAATCCTATTACAGACTGGGCAGCTTATGAAGATAAGCTTCGCGAACGTATGGGTAATGATAATAAAATGGTTCGTTTAATTACAAACCGTGCTAAATTAGATCCTAAACGAATTGTTTTTGCAGAGGCAGACCAATTAAATGTATTAAAAGCAGCACAAATTGTACATGAAGACGGAATTGGTATTCCGGTTTTATTAGGAAGCAGAGAAACTATTTTAGAATTAAAAGAAGAATTAGGTTTTGATGCTGAATTAGAAATCATTGATCCTAAAACAAACGAAGAAGAAGAAAGACGTAACAAATTTGCAGCTTCATACTGGGAAACAAGAGAACGCAGAGGAGTTTCATTGCTTGATGCTCAAAAATTCATGCGCGAAAGAAACTATTTCGCAGCCATGATGGTAAACGAAGGCGAAGCAGATGCTTTGGTTACAGGTTATTCAAGAAGTTACCCAAGCGTAGTAAAACCAATGCTTCAATTAATTGAAAAAGCACACGGAGCTTCACTTGTTGCAACAGCAAACATGATGTTAACGTCACGTGGGCCAATGTTTTTATCAGATACTGCAATAAACATCAACCCATCATCTGAAGATTTAGTGAACATTGCCTTGATGACTGCTAAAACAGCAAAAATGTTCGGAATTGAACCTGTTATCGCAATGGTTTCGTATTCAAACTTTGGTTCATCATCACATCAAAATGCTTCAAAAGTAAGAGATGCGGTGGCGTATTTGCATAAAAATCACCCTGAGATGGTCGTAGATGGTGAAATTCAGGCAGACTTTGCTTTAAATTCAGAAATGCTTCAGGAGAAATTTCCTTTCTCTAAATTAGCAGGAAAAAAAGTAAATACACTGATATTCCCTAACTTAGAGTCGGCAAATATCACTTATAAGTTGATGAAAGAATTAAATAAATCAGCTTCTATTGGACCAATTATGATGGGATTAAATAAACCGGTTCACATTTTTCAATTAGGAGCAAGCGTTGAAGAAATGGTAAACATGGCAGCAATCGCTGTTATCGACGCTCAGGAAAAAGAAAATAAAAAAAATAAATTGGCTCAATAGGTAGAATTAAATAAGGATCAAATAATATTGTCTTATTTTTATTGCATTTTTATTATATTTGATACTTATTAATAATACATATGATAGCACATTTGCAGGGGAAATTAGTCGAAAAGAATCCCACAGAAGTTGTAATTGATTGCGGTGGAGTAGGATACCACGTAAATATTTCTTTACATACTTTTTCATTAATCCCTAATGCTGATTTTATAAAATTGTATACGCATCTTCAAATCAAAGAAGATGCGCATACTTTATTTGGATTTGTAGAAAAATCTGAACGAGAAATATTTAGAATGCTTTTGTCTGTATCAGGAATTGGGGCAAACATTGCACGAACAATGCTTTCTTCAATAGAACCAAGACAAATTATTAATGCAATTGCCTCAGGAGATGTTGGTTTAATTCAGTCCATAAAAGGAATTGGAAACAAAACTGCACAGCGAGTAATACTTGATTTGAAAGAAAAAGTGTTAAAGTTGTACGATTTGGATGAAGTTTCAGTAGTTCAAAACAATACAAATCGAGATGAAGCGTTATCTGCTTTGGAAGTTTTAGGTTTCGTTCGAAAAACTTCAGAAAAAGTAGTAGAGAAGATCGTAAAAGAAGATCCGGAAGCTACTGTAGAAACGATCATCAAAAAGGCTTTAAAAAGCTTATAAAACCAATTTTTTATAACCAATTGTATGCGTAAAATTTGTATTTTTTTACTGGTTTTATTTTGTGGTAATGTTATACGATCACAAGTAAATCCGGCGGTTCAAGATACAACTAAAACTCAGTTTTCTGTAGGGAAACTCGAGATCGATAATCCACCAAGCATACTTTCGGCTTATAAATACGATCCTATTACAGATCGATATATTTACACTACTTCGGTTGATGGATTTTCAATCGACTATCCTCTTGTTTTAACTCCAAAAGAATATGAAGATTTAGTTCTAAAAGAATCACGAAGAGATTATTTTAGAAAAAAAGCAGATGCAATCGATGGTAAAAAAACCGGAGCTGAAGCCGCTAAAAAAGATTTACTGCCAAGATATTATATCAATTCAAGTCTTTTTGAAAGCGTTTTTGGAAGTAATACCATTGATGTAAAACCTACAGGTTCTGTCGAAATGGATTTAGGTGTTCGTTACACCAAACAAGACAACCCTTCATTCTCACCTCGAAACAGATCAAGTCTTACTTTTGACTTTGATCAGCGTATCAGTATGAGTTTAATGGGGAAAGTAGGAACAAGATTAGAAGTAAATGCTAATTATGATACCCAATCAACATTTGCATTTCAAAACTTATTTAAGTTAGCGTACACTCCTTCCGAAGATGATATTATTCAAAAAGTAGAAGTAGGTAATGTGAGCATGCCGCTGAATAGTACCTTGATACGTGGAGCGCAAAGTTTATTCGGAGTAAAAGCACAATTGCAATTTGGTAAAACAACCATTACAGGGGTTTTCTCTGAGCAAAAATCACAAACAAAAAGTGTAGTTGCAGAAAACGGAGGAACAGTTCAAAACTTTGATTTATATGCTTTAGACTACGATAGTGATCGTCACTTTTTCTTATCACAGTATTTTAGAAATAAGTACGATGCATCATTAAAAAAATATCCATTTATTGACAGCCGTGTTCAAATTACAAGATTAGAAGTTTGGGTAACAAACAAACAAAATCGTGTAAGTACGAATAATAATAACTTAAGAAATATTATCGCGCTTCAGGATTTAGGTGAAGCTCAAATTACAGGAATTCCAGATAATCAGGTTGTAGTTATTAGTTCAACTGCAGGATTTTTCAATAATGGGATAGATTCGCCAACTGATAACAATAACAATAAGTACGATCCGGCAACAATAGGTCAGGCAAGTTCTTTCCTGAATTCTAAAATTAGAGAAATTGTAACAGCAAAAGCGGGATTCAACAATACAAACGTAAGTGAAGCAACCGATTATTCTGTTTTAGAAAATGCCAGAAAATTAACCACTGCAGAGTATACATTTAATCCGCAGTTAGGATATCTTTCTTTGCAGCAGCGTTTGGCAAATGATGAAATTCTTGCCGTTGCCTTCGAATATACAATTGGAGGAAAAGTGTATCAGGTTGGAGAATTTGGTAGTGATGGTGTCGACGGAACAGTCGTAACAGGAAATAACAACGCAAATCAGGCAATTATTACACAAAGTTTAGTTTTAAAAATGCTTAAAAGTAATTTGACAAACGTTCAAAATCCGGTTTGGAACCTGATGATGAAAAACGTTTATCAAATTCCACAGGCATATCAAATTAAACAAGACGATTTCAGGTTAAATATCCTTTACACAGATCCTTCACCAATAAATTATATCACGCCGGTTCAGGGTTCGAGTTTCCCTGCAAACCCAACATCGGATATGAAGGTAGAAAATACCCCATTATTAAATGTTTTCAACTTAGACCGTTTAAATTATAATAACGATCCACAAGCTGGCGGTGATGGTTTCTTCGATTATATTCCGGGGGTTACAGTTGATGTTCAAAACGGACGAATCATATTTACTACAAAAGAGCCTTTTGGGGAACTTATATTTGACAAATTGAAAGATGGTGGTCAGAATTATAACGATCCATCAACCTATAATGCAAACCAGCAGAAGTATGTATTTAGAAATATGTACCGAAATACACAAGCAGGTGCATTGCAGGACAGTGATAAAAACAAATTCTTATTAAGAGGAAAATACAAATCATCCGGAAGTAACGGAATCCCTATTGGAGCATTTAACGTGCCGCAAGGTTCTGTTGTCGTTACAGCGGCCGGAAGAGTTTTGGTTGAAGGAATAGATTACAGCGTCGATTACCAATTAGGAAGGGTTCAAATTCTTGATCCATCATTGCAGGCATCAAATACGCCAATTGAAGTTTCGTTAGAAAATAACTCCATCTTCGGACAGCAGACCCGAAGATTTATGGGATTAAATGTCGAGCATAAAATTTCGGATAAATTTGTAGTGGGCGGAACTTTCTTAAAAATGACAGAAAGACCATTTACCCAAAAATCAAGTTATGGTCAGGAATCTGTAAACAATACCATTTTTGGATTCAACGGAAACTATTCAACAGAAGTTCCGTTCTTAACAAGGTTAGCAAACAAACTTCCAAATGTTGATACAGATGTTCCTTCGAATTTATCTATTCGTGGTGAAGTTGCATTTTTAAAACCAGATGCGCCAAAAGCCAGTGATTTTGAAGGAGAAGCAACAATTTATGTTGATGATTTTGAAGGTTCGCAGTCAACTATAGATATGCGTTCTGCTTATGCATGGAGTTTATCTTCTGTTCCATTTATTAATAATGATGCAGATAATACCTTTAATGCAGGTTTTAATACTTTAGATTACGGTTTTAAAAGAGCAAAATTATCCTGGTATACCATTGACCCGGTATTTTATACATCAAAACCATCAGGAATCTCAAATGATGATTTATCATTAAATACAACAAGAAGAATTTACAGCAGAGAGTTATATCCAAATACCGATATTGCCCAAGGACAGATACAAGTAGTCAACACACTTGATTTAACATATTACCCATCTGAAAGAGGTCCGTATAATAATAATCCCAATTTTGCATCCACTAATCCGGCAACAAATTTTGGTGGAATTATGCGTGCCTTAAATTCAACCAATTTTGAGCAGGGAAATGTCGAGTATATTCAGTTTTGGGTTCTTGATCCATATGTTGGAAACTCAGAAGCTCCGGCAAATAATACAGGTAAAATTTATTTCAACTTAGGAGAAATCTCTGAAGATGTTTTAAAAGACGGAAGAAAACAATACGAAAACGGATTAGGACCAGATCAAATTAAGGTTAATCCGAGGCCGCTTTGGGGAGATGTTCCGGCTTCGCAATCTTTAATTTATGCTTTTGATACTAATCCTGACAATAGAAAAAATCAGGATATTGGTTTAGATGGATTGCCAAGTTCTCAGGAAGGTCAAATTTATACCAATTATGCAGGCGAGGCAGATCCGGCTGCAGATGATTATACGTATTATTTAAATACAGATGGAGGCGTTTTAGAACGCTATAAAAATTATAACGGTACAGAAGGAAACTCTGCAGTAAGCATCGACGATCCTAATCGTGGTTCTACAACTCTGCCGGATGTTGAAGATATTAACCGTGACAACACAATGAGTACCATCAATGCGTATTATGAATATAGTATTGATATTAAACCAGGAATGCAGATTGGTCAAAACTACATTACAGATATTCGTGAACCGGGTGATTTAGGACCTATAGAATTGCCAAATGGAGGAACAACAACTGCAAGATGGATTCAGTTTAAAATACCTGTTTCTCAGCCGCAAAATACTATTGGAAACATTACAGACTTTAGATCTATTCGTTTCATGCGTATGTTCATGACTGGGTTTAGCAGTCAGGCAACGGTACGTTTTGGTGCTTTAGATTTAGTAAGAGGGGAATGGAGAAGATACACAGGGACACTAGATGTTAACCACCCAAAACCAGAAGATTCTACTGTAGAATTTGATGTTGCAGCGGTAAACATTCAGGAAAACAGTAATAAATGTCCGGTTAACTATGTAATTCCGCCGGGAGTACAAAGAGAACAGTTGTACAATAATAATACAGTTATTAATCAAAATGAACAAGCTTTAGCAGTAAGAGTTGCGGGTTCTGGTTTACAATATCAGGATTCGAGAGCAGTTTTCAAAAACGTAAGTGTTGATATGCGTCAGTATAAAAAACTGAAAATGTTTTTACACGCAGAATCTTTACCACGTGAAAACACACTTGAAAATGATGAAATGGTAGGTTTCATTCGTTTTGGAAATGACTTTACACAAAACTTCTATCAAGTAGAAATTCCGTTAAAAGTAACTCCTACAGGAGCGTCTTGTAACATAAGTCCGGATAAGGTTTGGATGGAAGAAAATGATATTGATTTGGCGCTCGAATTGCTGACTAAAATGAAAATCAAAGGTATGAGCATTGATATCAATTCTACTAAAAGAGATGTCAATGGTATTTATTACCCGGATAATGATCCGGATGTTGAAGGTGGTGACGGAAGCGATAGATTAACTTTAGGTATTAAAGGAAATCCTAACTTCGGTTTAGTCCGAAACTTAATGGTCGGAGTAAAGAGTAGGGCAGATCATAAAGATATTAAAGGAGAGGTTTGGTTTAACGAACTTCGTATGTCTGATTTAGAAAACAAAGGCGGTATGGCTGCGATATTAAATGTCGACACCAATATGGCCGATCTTGCTACACTTTCTGCAACGGGTAGAAAAAGTACAATTGGTTTTGGGTCTTTAGAGCAGGGAGCAAACGAACGCAGCCGTGAAGATATCCAGCAGTATAACATTGTTACTAATTTAAACTTAGGAAAGTTACTGCCTAAAAAATGGGGAATTAACCTGCCATTTAATTATGCAATTGGCGAAGAAGTAATTACTCCGGAATATGATCCGTTCAACCAGGATATTAAGTTAGATCAATTAATTAGAGAAACGACAGATCAGGCAGAAAAAGACAATATTAGAACTCGTGCGGTAGATTATACAAAACGAAAAAGTATCAACTTTATCGGCGTAAGAAAAGACAGAGCAGCCGAGCAAAAACCTCACGTTTATGATGTGGAGAATTTTACATTTTCACAATCCTACAATCAGGTAGAACGTCATGATTATGAAGTTGAAAACTATGAAGACGAACAATCAAATACGGCTGTAAACTATGCTTATACTTTCCAGCCAAAAGAAGTTGTTCCGTTTAAGAGTACT
Source organism: Flavobacterium sp. FG68 (assembly GCF_057808895.1). Classification (NCBI taxonomy): domain Bacteria; kingdom Pseudomonadati; phylum Bacteroidota; class Flavobacteriia; order Flavobacteriales; family Flavobacteriaceae; genus Flavobacterium; species Flavobacterium sp. FG68. The sequence continues at coordinate 129,355 of NZ_JBMDIY010000011.1, read as the reverse complement.
AAATTCATGAAGAAAAGTGATTACTGGAAATTGCTAAGTGATTTCAACTTTAATTATCTTCCTTCAAATATATCTTTCAATTCTAATATTTTAAGACAAAGCAATCGCCAGCAGTTTAGAGAAGTTGAATTAACTGAAAATAGTATTGGACTTGATCCGCTTTACAGAAGAAATTTTGCCTTTAATTATCAATATGGTTTTGGTTTTAATTTAACCAAATCTTTAAAGCTGAATTATAGTGCAACATCAAATAACATTGTTCGAAACTTCTTAAACGATGACAATACCCCTAAAGAAGATTTTAATATCTGGGATGATTACTTTGATATTGGAACGCCAAACCAGCACGCACAACAATTGGTCTTGAATTATGAAATTCCAATTAACAAAATTCCAATTTTTAGTTTTGTAAAAGCGAGTTATTCTTATACGGCAGATTATAACTGGCAGCGTTCATCAACAGCGTTTTCTCAATACGAAGATCCTAATACCGGTGCTATTTATGATTTAGGAAATACAATTCAAAATGCGAACTCAAATACGCTTACAACGACCTTAACTATGGCTACGTTGTATAAGTATTTAGGTTTAGTTCCTGGTGCAAAAAAGCAAGCGAAGCCTAAACCAGCGGCTCCGCCAAAACCGGGAGAAAAAATTGTAAATACTGCTAAGCCAGTAGTAAGCAGCAGCCCATTCTACGATGGTTTAATAGGCGTATTAACAAGTCTTAAAAATGTACAGATTAATTATACTAAAAACAGCGGAACCGTTTTACCGGGTTATACGCCAAGTATTGGTTTCTTAGGAACATCTAAACCAAGTTTAGGATTTATTTTTGGAAGTCAGGATGATGTACGTTACGAAGCGGCTAAAAACGGATGGCTGACAACTTATCAGGATTTCAACCAAAGCTATTCACAGGTTACAAATAAATTGTTGAAGGTTACGGCTAATATTGATTTACTGCCAGATTTAAAAGTTGATTTGTCAATGGACCGATCTTATTCTGAAAATACTTCAGAACAATATACGGTTGATCCGGCGACTCGTGAATATATGCCGTTGTCTCCTTATACTTATGGAATGTTCTCTATTTCGACAGTATTAATAAAGACAGCTTTTCAAACCAGCAACGAAAATGAGTCGGCTGCATTTGATGACTTTAGAAATAATCGTTTAATAATTGCAAACCGTTTGGCAGAGCAGCATTACGGTTCAGGAGTTGAGATTCCAAGATATGGAGATGTGAACAATCCAATTCCGGCACCGACCGCTCCAAATTACGCAATTTATACGGCTAATGAAGGATATCCAATAGGATACACGAAGAGTAATCAGGCTGTATTATTGCCATCATTCTTGGCGGCGTATGCAGGAAATGACGCATCTAATTCGTCAACAGATATATTTAGAAGTTTCCCAATTCCAAACTGGAGTATTAAGTACAATGGATTAATGCGTTATAAATATTTCAAAGATAAATTCAAGCGTTTTTCATTACAGCATAATTATAGAGCATCGTATACAATCAATCAGTTTAGATCAAACTTTGATTACAATGATACGCCAACAGTGCAGGACGTTAATACCAATTTCTTCAATAAAATTATTATGTCGAATATCAACTTGGTAGAGCAATTCAGCCCGTTAATTAGAATGGATTTTGAATTGAAAAGCTCGCTGAGAGTTCTTTCTGAAATTAAAAAAGACAGAGCTTTATCCATGAGTTTTGACAATAATTTATTGACAGAAGTTAAAGGTATAGAATACGTGGTTGGTTTAGGATATCGATTTAAGGATGTTATATTTTCATCAAGACTTGCTGATAATCCAACAGGAATTATTAAAAGTGACATCAACATAAAAGCTGATTTTTCATTTAGAAACAATCAGACTTTAGTTCGTTACTTAGATTATGATAACAATCAATTAGCGGCCGGACAAAATATCTGGTCATTAAAATTAACAGCAGATTATTCATTCAGTAAAAATCTTACGGCAATATTCTATTATGATCATTCGTTCTCAAAGGCAGTGATTTCAACATCATTCCCTTTAACGAACATTCGATCAGGTTTTACACTTCGATATAATTTCGGAAATTAAATTTAGGTTTATAATCGAGAATTTATTAGAAGATTATTACATTTGTTGCTGAATTATTAAAATATCAATTTTCAAACATACTATTATGAGCATACCAGCAAATTTAAAGTACACAAAAGATCACGAATGGGTTAGCATCGAAGGAGATGTTGCGACTGTAGGAATTACTCATTTTGCACAAAAAGAGTTAGGGGATATCGTGTATGTTGAAGTAGAAACTTTAGATCAGACACTTGATAAAGATGAGGTTTTTGGAACAGTTGAAGCTGTAAAAACAGTTTCTGATTTGTTCTTGCCTTTAACTGGAGAAATTATTGCTTTTAATGAAGAATTAGAAAGCGCTCCTGAAACTGTAAATTCTGATCCTTACGGAGCTGGATGGATGATTAAAATTAAAATTGCTGATGCATCAGAAATAGATAGTTTATTATCTGACGAAGCTTATAAACAACTTATCGGTGCCTAAACAATTATTGTTAATCTGGGCAATTATCTGCTCTGGAATCATTGCGTATTTTTGTTTAATAGATTCAAGTAATATTCCGGCGGTAAATTTTCCGAGTATTGACAAAATTGTGCATTTTTGTTTTCACTTTGGCTTTACAATTTCCTGGATCTTATTCTTTAAAAAAGAGCTTAAAGGAAAAGATGCGAACGATTACAAAGCGTATTTGATTTCGTTTATCTTTTCTGTTTTCTTCGGAATAACAATCGAGATTATGCAAAGTGTTTTAACAACAACACGAGCATCAGATGTAACAGATGTTTTAGCAAATGCATTAGGTGCATTCGTAGGAGTTTTTTCAGCAATAGCTTTTAAAAAACAAATCGATAAAATATAAGAATATAATTACCCACTTCGGTGGGTTTTTTATTGGCATAAAATCAAGCTTTTAAAACAGTATTTTTTCTGAATTTAAATGTATTTTTGCCCCATTCGATCTAACTTCAATATTATGAATGTTAAGCAATACTTAGATTCTACTTATTTAAAAACTGCTGCTCAAGCCGGAATTTCGGAAGAGGAGAATAGTATTGTAGTTAAAAATGCAATTGCAGAAGCGATTCAGGAAAAGTTTAAACTCATTATGATTAGGCCTGAATATGTGAGCCTGGCGAAAGAAATGATCTTAAAAGAAAATTCGAATTTACTGGTTGGAACCGTAATAGATTTTCCACAGGGAAATTCAAGTTTGGAATCTAAGATCAAGGAAGCAAATGAAGCGATTGAAAATGGTGCCGATGATTTAGATTTTGTCTGCAATTATGAAGCTTTTAAAAACGGAGACGCTTCATTAATAAAAGAAGAAATTCTAATAGGAAGTCAAATAGGATTAGCCAGCAATAAAACAGTAAAATGGATTATTGAAGTTGCCGCATTGACGGATAAAGAAATTATTCAGCTTTCGGCTTTAATAAAAAATGTTGTTATATCGAATTTTAAAGAAGAAGATTATGCTTCTGTTTTTGTAAAATCATCAACAGGTTTTTATAAAACCGAAAATGATCTGCCAAACGGAGCTACAATTCCTACTATTATAATGATGCTCGAAAACGCATCGCCTTTGCCGGTAAAAGCTGCCGGTGGTGTTCGCTCGTATGAAGATGCAGTAGAAATGATTCGTTTAGGAGTTAAACGTATCGGGACTTCGGCAGCAAAAGCGATCGCAGACGGAAAAAATACCACAAATCAATATTAAATCATAAGCCCCAATCTAGTGAATAAGTTTTTTTTATCTTTTTTTATCAGCCTGTTTACCTTACTTGGTTTTGCACAGCAGACTAATGTCACACCTGCTTTTACTTCAGAGCAGTTTCCTGTTTTTCCACATTGCGAAAATCTTCAGTCTAAAAATTTAGAAAACTGTTTTTACAGAGAAGTGCAGAATTTTGTATATGATAATTTTCAAATTCCCGAAAACTTAAAACAAAACAATTACAAAGGAGAAGTAAAAGTGCTTTTTGAAGTGGATGCAAACGGAGAATTTAAAGTAATTTACGTAAATGCAGCAGATGATTTACTAGTTGAAGAAGCAAAACGTGTTTTTGGAAAATTCCCGAAAATAAAACCTTCGACTTATAACGGAAAACCGACTTATTCAAAATACACTATCTCAATTGATATTCCTTTAAAAAGTGCAGATCAGATTGCAGCAGAAGCTTTGGCAGCATCTGAAATTGAAAAGCCAATTGAAAAACCAATGACAGAATTAGACAGTATTGTGTACAAAAAATACAATATGCCTGAATTTGAAAGTCATTTAAATATACCATTTTCTCATAGTTATTATGCGCAGTTTGATGGTGCAATGAACCAAGTAGGAAGTAATAATCATACCGCTTCAAAACCGTATACGTATGCTGAGGTTTCAAAATATTATAATTTAAAAGCGGTAAATGAATCGCTTCAGAAAAAAGTTTCAGGTTGGTGGGGAAGAAAACTTTGGAACGAAAACCTTGTTCAGATTCAAGGTGAAGATTACTGGCTGGCATTAAACCCAATTCTTGATTTGCAAATGGGAAAAGCGTCAGATCTTGATGCTTCTTATTCGTATGTAAATACGCGCGGGCTTAATTTTAGAGGAGGTTTAGGAAAACAGATTAATTTTACGACAACTATTTTTGAAAGTCAGGGAAGATTTGCAGGTTATTACAATGATTATGCAGAAACATTAAAACCTTCTGGTGGAAATCCGGCAATTATTCCGGGAATGGGAATTGCTAAAAGATTTAAAACAGATGCTTACGATTTTCCTTTGGCGGAAGCCAATATTACTTTTGCGCCAAGTAAAATATTTGACTTACAGTTAGGTTACGGAAGAAATTTTATTGGAGACGGATATCGTTCTTTGCTTGAAACAGACGGTGCAAGCCCTTATCCTTATTTTAAAATCAATACGACTTTCTGGAAAATTAAATATACCAATACTTATATGTGGCTTAAAGATGTTCGTCCAGACGTAACGGTGGACAGAACGTATGCAAGCAAATATATGGCGAATCATTATTTGAGCTGGAATGTTTCGAATAAACTGAATTTAGGTTTCTTTGAATCGGTAGTTTGGACAGATACCAACAATAGGGGATTTGATGTTAATTTTGTAAACCCTATTATTTTTTATCGTTCTGTTGAGTTTGCCTCATCATCACGAAGCGGAAATGCGCTTTTAGGAATGACATCTAAATACAAATGGAATAACAATGTTAATTTATACGCTCAGTTTTTATTAGACGAATTTTCGATTGGTGATATGAAATCTGGAGATCAAAGTTGGAAAAATAAATTTGGTTACCAGTTAGGCGCTAAATATTACAACGCTTTTCATGTAAAAGATTTGCTTTTACAATTAGAATACAATCACGTTCGTCCTTATGTGTATTCTCATAGTGATCCAATTACGAATTATGGCCATAATAATCAAAGTATTGGGCATCAATGGGGAGGAAACTTTGAAGAATTTATTGCAATTGGCCGTTACCATAAAGGACGTCTTTTTGCCGATGCTAAATTTACGGTTGGAAAAAGAGGCTTGGATTTTGATACCGCAGAAAACACTTATAATTACGGAGGAAATATCTATAAAGACTATGATTTAAACCGTCCTTATGATACAGGTGTAAAAGTGGGTCAGGGAAATAAAACGAGTATTTTTATTGCCGATATACAAGGAGGATATTTAATAAATCCGATCACAAATTTAAAATTATTCGGAAGTTTTATTTACAGAAATTTTGATCCAACTCAGGAAACGGCGACAACATTTAAACAAAGTACGACCTGGTTTACTATTGGTTTACGTTCTGATATCTTTAACTGGTATTTTGATTACTAGAATTTTTAATAAGATTTTTCGAAATAATAGTGTTAAAGATTCGAAAGTTCTTGTTTTGTAGAGGTTTTATTGGAAAAAATCTAATTTTAAAGTTCTAAATTCTATAATCTAATTTGTACATTTGCACCACTCAAAAAAAATATACAAAGACTACGGTATTGAACGCTGCTAAAAATACAATTTCAATCAAATCAATATTTCTGGATTTCAAAGAGATAACTAAGGCCGGCTTGGCTATTAGTGTTTTGTTTTCTTCAATTGCCGGATATTTATTAGGAGTTAATGAGGAACACCCTTTTAAGTGGAGTGTTCTGCTTATTTTGTCAATTGGCGGCTATTGCATGGTTGGAGCTTCAAACGCTTTCAATCAGGTAATTGAAAAAGATATCGATTCTTTGATGGATCGAACAAAAAATCGTCCGGTTCCTTCCGGAAGAATGTCTCCCGTAACAGCATTAATTGTTGCAAGTCTGCTTACTATAATAGGTATTGCATTGTTGTACACGATCAATGCAAAATCGGCAATGTTTGCCGCAGTATCAATATTTTTATATACAAGCATATATACACCATTAAAAACCGTAACTTCATTGTCGGTTTTTGTTGGTGCATTTCCCGGAGCAATTCCATTTATGTTAGGCTGGGTTGCGGCAACAGGAGAGTTTGGTATCGAAGCCGGAACATTATTTTTAATTCAGTTTTTCTGGCAGTTTCCTCATTTTTGGGCCATTGGATGGTTTTTGTATGATGATTATGCAAAGGCAGGTATTTTCATGCTTCCAACGGGAAATAAAGATAGAAAAACAGCTTTGCAGGTTATTTTATATACGATTTGGTTAATTATAGCTTCCTTATTACCAGTTTTAGGATATACAGGGCAGTTATTTATTTCGCCAATCGCAGCAGTTTTAGTGTTTTTATTAGGTTTATGGATGTTGTTTTATGCGGTGCGATTGTATCAATTAAGAACATCAAAAGCAGCAAGAACATTAATGCTGGTAAGCGTATCGTATATTTCGTTGCTGCAAATTGTATTTATAGTAGATAAATTTTTAAGATAGTTATGGAAATGGCAATTCAAATAAGTGAAGAGCAGGTAAGAAAATCAAAATCGGCAAAACTGATTTTGCTGTTCGCAATGGTAAGTATGACCATGATGTTTGCAGGACTTGCAAGTGCATTTGTGGTAAGTAAATCAAGAGCAGACTGGTTGAGTAATTTTCAAATACCAACTGCATTTTATTTTAGTACAGCAGTTATTATTGGCTGTAGTGTTACTTTTTATTTAGCGAAAAAAGCAATCGAAAAAGGAAACAGAAGCGCAACTTCTGCATTTCTTTTAGGAACATTTGGTTTAGGAATTCTATTTGTATTTTTACAATTTAGAGGTTTCGGGCAAATTATCGAAAGCGGTTATTATATGACAGGACAAGGTAGCTCAATTACTACAACTTTCCTTTATGTAATTGCGCTTATGCACCTATTGCACTTGGCAGGCGGATTAATTTCGCTTTTAATTATAATTTATAATCATTTTAAACAAAAATACAATCCGACTCAAACTCTTGGTATAGAACTAGGTGCGATGTATTGGCACTTTTTGGATTTATTATGGGTATTATTATTTTTATTTTTATATTTCTTTAAATAAGAAAAAAACGTAAATTTGGGAACTTTTTAACGAATATCTTTTATGGAAGCGACAGTTACTACTGCAAATAACGACGAAAAAACTTGGGGAGGCGGAGAGCATAGCCAGCCACTAGGAGCAAGTTATGGTAAAATGATGATGTGGTTTTTTATCGTATCGGATGCCTTGACATTCTCTGGATTTTTAGGTGCTTACGGTTTTTCTAGATTTAAATTTATTGAAACATGGCCATTGGCTGACGAAGTGTTTACTCACTTTCCTTTTATGCATGGCGTTTCGGCTCCTATGTATTATGTAGCCTTAATGACTTTTATCTTGATTTTCTCATCTGTAACAATGGTTTTGGCTGTTGATGCAGGTCACCAATTAAAGAAATCAAAAGTTGCTGTGTACATGTTCTTAACAATTATTGGAGGTTTAATTTTCGTTGGTTCTCAAGCTTGGGAGTGGAAAAACTTCATTAAAGGAGAATACGGTGCAGTTGAAACTAAAGGTGGAAGTTTATTGCAGTTTGTTAAAGCAGATGGAACAAGAGTTGCTCTTGCTGATTTTGCAGTAAAATTGCCAGAACAAAGACAAGAATTAACAAGAAGCCATGCAACTTGGTTCGTTCAGGATGCAGAAACACAGCCAACTTATACTGTTGCTGAAATTCAGGCAGGTTTTAAAGCTCACCCTGATGTATTAATCAGAACTGAAAAACTTACTGCTGAAAAGAAAAAAACAGTTTTAACAAGAGCAGAATCAGAAGCTCGTTTAGCTGATGCAAAATATGTAGTAGAAGGAGCAAACCTAACAAGAAATGAATACGGTAGTAAACTATTCGCTGATTTCTTCTTCTTCATCACAGGATTCCACGGATTCCACGTATTTTCAGGAGTTATCATTAATATCATTATTTTCTTTAATGTATTATTAGGAACTTACGAGAAAAGAAGAAGCTACGAAATGGTAGAGAAAGTTGGTTTATACTGGCACTTTGTAGATTTAGTTTGGGTATTTGTATTTACAGTTTTCTACTTAGTTTAATTTTAGATTTTAATTATTATGTCACACGAGCACGTATCAAATACAAAAAGAATCTGGTTTGTTTTTGCATTACTATCAGTAGTAACTACAGTAGAAGTTATCCTTGGTATTTACAAACCGGGAGTATTAGAGTTTAATCATTTTGTTGGTTTGAATTTGTTAAACTGGATATTTTATATCTTAACAATATTCAAAGCTTATTATATTGTATGGGCATTCATGCACATGGAAGGTGAAAAAAGCAGCCTTAGATGGTCTGTTGTATCACCGGTTATTTTCCTGGTATTATATTTATTGTTCATCTTGTTGACAGAAGGACACTATATTTATGGGGTTTTTAAAGATTCTACTATTAAATGGAATTTTTAACATGATATTAATTCGAAAAGAAGCTCCGTTTAACGGAGCTTTTTTTATTTTTGTACCTCAATAACTTCCGTTAAAACAATGAAAAAAAATATAGTTCTTTTTGTGCTTTTTGTTTTACCCATTGTAGCCTATTTGTTTTTCGCTTCAGGTGTAAATAGTTTTACAAAACTTCCCATAATTACTCCAAAAATTGCTGACTTTGGAAACTGGAAATCTCTCGACGGCAAAAAAGTTTCTTTAGATAAAAAAATCACTATACTAGGTTTTTCAGGCTCAGATATTCTTGAAAGCAGAGGAAATTATTTCAACTTAAATGAAAAAATCTACAAACGTTATAACGGTTTTGAAGATCTTCAGTTTGTAGTTTTATGTCCGCTGGGAACTGAAAAAGAAGCTCAGAAAATTGTTGATGCCTTATCTCCTTTTACAGATGTTAAAAATTGGAATTTTGTTTTTGCTTCACCAGATGATATTCAGGCATTTTATAATCAATTGCATTTAAAAGGAAAACTAGATGATAAATTGGGTACATCAAATGTTTACATTGTAGATAAAGAAAGAAACTTAAGAGGCCGCAAAGGCGGAAATAAAGATAAAAAAGACGAATACAAAGAAGGTTACGATACTTTTCATCCTTCTGAATTGAGTAATGAAATGCTAGATGATTTTAAAATCATTTTGTATGAATATCGTGCCGCTCTTAAAAAGAACCATAACGCCACAAAACAACTTTAAATACACATATAATGTTCAAAAATAAATCTTACATAGGGATTTCGTTTATTATTTTGATTTTCGGAATCTATGCAGTGCCAAAAATTGTTGACAGAATTAAAAATGGTGATGTTGTAAAAGGAAATCGTTTAGATAATGTTGGTTCTAAAAGTTCTAAAGACGCAAAATTATTAACGATTGGTGCAGCTCCAAAATTTGAATTGACGAATCAGGATAACGTTAAAGTATCTAATGCAACCTATAAAGGAAAAGTATATGTTTTAGAATTTTTCTTCACAACTTGTCCGTCAATCTGTCCAAAGATGAATTTGAGCATGCTGGAAATCGAAAAAACATTTTTTGGTAATCCTAATTTCGGAATCGTATCTATAACAATTGATCCTACACATGATACACCGCAGGTTTTAAAAGATCACGCAAAATTATTAGGTGTAAAATCTTCTAACTGGAATTTTTTAACTGGAGACAGAGCCACAATTATGGATTTGTCTAACAAAGGTTTTAATCTTTATGCCGGAGAAAACTCAAAAGTAAGCGGAGGATTTGAACATTCTGGATTATTTGCTTTAATTGATAAAGATGGGAACATTCGCTGCCGAAAAGATGAATTTGGAAATCCAAATATCTACTATGATGGTTTAGATAAAAAAGGCGTTAGAGAAATTCAGGAAGATATTAAAATACTATTAGAAGAATAAAAATGGAAGATCATTCATTAGAAAAAAAATACAATAAATACATCATTGCGGTTTCAATTGTTATACCGGTACTTGTAGGCATTCTTTTTGCAATCAAATTAAAAGATTTTGGAATTAATGTAGAACCACTTTCTTTTTTACCTCCAATTTATGCTTCTACAAACGGTCTTACAGCGATTGTTTTAGTTGCAGCAGTAATTGCCGTTAAAAACGGTAAACTTAAACTGCACGAACGTTTAATGACTTTTGCAATTGCTTTGTCATTGGCTTTTTTGGCCATGTATGTTGCGTACCACATGACTGCTGATTCCACTAAATTTGGTGATGTAAATCATGACGGAATTTTAGATGCAGTAGAAAAAGCTAAAATAGGTGCTATTAGATATATCTATGCTTTTATTTTAATCACACATATTCTTTTATCCATTATCATTATTCCGTTTGTATTGGTAACCTATGTACGAGCTCTTGCGAAGCGTTTTGATAAACATAAAAAAATAGCTAAAATAACATTCCCGCTTTGGTTATATGTTGCGGTAACAGGTGTTGTAGTTTATTTAATGATTTCTCCTTACTATGCAAACTAAAACTCAAAACTCAAATTCCAAATTCCAAAGTTTTGTTTTTGGAATTTGTATTTTCCTAATTGGAATTTCGGCGAATGCACAATGTGCTATGTGCCGTGCCGCACTTGCAGGAGATTCTAACGTAAAAAAAGCAGAAGCTGTAAATGACGGAATCGTTTTTTTAATGATAATCCCGTATTTACTTGTAGCTATAATTGGTTTTCTTATTTATAAGATGTACCGATCTAAAAAGAAAAATGCAGTATAATTATACTGCATTTTTTTTATTTCAATTCGATTTAAATCTGCTTATTTCAATCCATTTACCGAAACATTTACAGTTCCGTTTATTTTGATAAAAGCGATAATCGCCTGATTCGTTAATTGAATTTTATCAAACTGAATATCATCCATTTTTCCGTTTACAAAAACACCTGGCATTGGTGAATAATTTTTAAGATAAGCGGCCATACTTTTTTTACCTTCTTCTAAATTAGGCTGAATAGAATATCTGCAGCTTTCTTCCATTTTTCTTAATACAAAACCTTGCGCAAGCCAGTTTGCAGTTCGCATTAGTTTGCTTTTGGTGTCTAAAACATAATCCAGTTTGTCGAAATAAATTTCCTTTGTCTGTGCATTATATTGCGGAATTCCGTTTAAATAAAGTGTTCCATCAATAGAACCCAGAACATCAAGTGCAATAATCATTTTTCCGTTTTTGTGCCAGATTGAAACATTTTTTACCGTTACTTTTTTGCTTCCAGAACCAAATTCCTGTCCGGCAAAATTCTTCGTCATAATTTTTGAAGCATCAATATAACTTGAAATCGCCGCAATATTTGCCGATATCTGATTTGGGATTTTATTAACCGGTTTTAAAACAATCTTACTTGCATTGAACTTAGATTCCGGCTGTTTGCCTACAATAGTTTCCATATTGCATTTCATTCCCATTTCGAGTAAAAAAGAATCATTTTTAAGTTTTGCATTGGTAGAATAAACTTCAACAGGAACAATTCTTAACCAGCTTTCATAAGTATCGCTCATTTGAAAAGGCGTGCAGATTTTTTCTAAAGCCGATAAAACATTCGGTTTAAAATCCATAGATTTTTCGATTGCCTCATCGATCTTATGTTCCAGTTTAGATTTAAAAATAGAGATTGCCGGATTAATCAAATAAGTAATCGGCATATTTTTTCCAAAAACCGTCATCGTTGGACTTTCGTTCCAGTCTAAAGATCTGAATTCGGTTTTAGTGTTTAATTTCCAATTCGTTAAAGCAACATCGCTGGCTAATGTAATAACACCATTTAAATTAAATTCTCTCGTATCGTAAAGTTCAATACCCATTTTTTTTGTTCCAATTCGGTATTTAATAGTCGCTTTTAACGGAAGAATTGTTTTTATCTTTTTATCTGGATTTGCAGGATCATTTTGAATTTTTATTGGAGCTTGTTTCCAGATTTTCATTTCAATATCGTCATCTTCGATATTGTTGTCTTCATAAATCAATCCATTTAAGAGTGTATTAGTTTGATTTTCAATATCATTCAATTTAACTGTAATAGGTAAATTTATAAAGGAAGGATTGGCATCATAAATTAGCGGACTTGCGTCATCTGGTTCCGGTTTTAAAGTTTCTAATTTTTGAGAAGTTGAACAGCTAAAGAATGTGGCAGTTACTGCAAACACTGAGATTATGGAAAAAAATTTCATAATTAATGATTTTTTTAAGTGAAGCAAAATTAAGAAAACTATTAAATTATCGTGATAAAGTGTAACATTTGACAACAACTGCCGTCTTATTTAGATAATGAAACACAATTATTAACGTTTTATTATCATAATTTACTTATAAAATATATTATTATTGTTTTAAAAATTTAACAATACCATGATCGAAATTAAAGATTTGCATAAATCCTATAAAATGGGAAGTTCGGAACTGCATGTGTTGAAAGGAATAAATTTTAATATTGCCGAAGGAGAATTAGTAGCGATTATGGGATCATCAGGATCTGGAAAATCGACGCTTCTTAATATTTTAGGAATTCTGGATGAAGCCGATTCTGGTAGTTATATTTTAGACAATACACCAATTAAAAAATTAAACGAAACCCTGGCTTCAAAATATAGAAACAAGTTTTTAGGTTTTGTTTTTCAATCTTTTAATTTGATCAATTATAAATCAGCATTAGATAACGTTGCTATGCCCTTGTATTATCAAGGCGTAAAAAGAAAAGAGCGTTACGATATTGCAATGAAATACCTTGAAAAAGTAGGTTTGGGTTCCCATTCTCATCACTTGCCGAACGAACTTTCGGGAGGACAGAAACAGCGTGTTGCAATTGCAAGAGCACTGGCTTCGAATCCAAAAGTTTTATTGGCCGATGAGCCAACTGGAGCTTTAGATACCAAAACTTCTTATGAGGTTATGGAACTTATTCAAGGAATTAACGATGAAGGAAAAACAATTTTGATCGTTACACACGAACCTGATATTGCCGCAATGTGCAAAAGGAATGTAGTCCTGAAAGATGGATTAATTATCGATGATAAATTAGTAGAACAAGTTAGAGCTTCATCTTATGTTTAATATTGAGCGTTGGCAGGAAATATTTGATGCAATTTCAAAAAACCGACTCCGTACTTTTTTGACAGGAGTATCGGTGGCATCGGGGATTTTTATTTTGGTGATTTTGCTTGGAGCCGGAAAAGGACTTCAAAACGGTATTGAAAAACAATTCGAGCGCGATGCTGCTGGAATTATTGAGGTTTGGTCCGGTACGACCACAAAAGAGTATAAAGGACTGAATCCTGGAAGACAAATTCAGTTTAGAAATAGCGATTACAATCAATCTGTTCAAAAATTTGAGGATAAACTGGATTTAAGAGCTTCAACACAAAATTATTGGGGAGCGCAATTTGCTTACGGTAAAGAAAATGGAAATTATCAATATAGAGGTGTTAATCCTGATTATGGCGGAATTGAAAACCTTACGATAGTTCAGGGACGATATATAAATAGTAAGGATTTAGAAAATAACGAAAAAGTCGCTACAATCGGGATGAAAATAAAAACCGATTTGTTTAAAGACAAAGACGCTCTTGGAAAAGAAATTCTAATCAACAATATCAATTTTAAAGTAATTGGAATATTTACAGATCCGGGAGGAGAAAGAGAAGAAGCAAGAGCTTATCTGCCTTTGACAACTGTACAAAGAACTTTTGGTGCCGGAGACAAAATCAGCAACATATTTTTTACTTTAAAAAAGACGGATAATTATGATGAAGCTTTAGCACAATCTGAAAAGTTTACTAAAGAATTAAAGGAATTATTGAAAAGTAAAAATGTTGTAGCTCCGGATGATGACGGCGGAATAAATGCCTATAACTCGGTTAAAGATGCTAAGCAGTTTTATGATTTAAATTTATATATCAGGTTGTTTTTCTGGTGGGTTGGTATTTGTACTATTATCGCCGGAGTTGTGGGTGTAAGTAATATCATGCTGATTATTGTAAAAGAGAGAACCAAAGAAATTGGAATTAGAAAAGCTTTAGGAGCATCGCCATTTTCTATTATTTCTATGATACTTCACGAATCCATTTTTATTACAACAATAGCCGGTTTTACGGGACTTTTAGCCAGTTTATTGTTGTTAGAATTTGTTGGGCCAATGGTTCAGAGTGAATATTTCAGAAATCCCGAAGTAGATTTTAGTGTGGCTTTAACAACACTATTTTTACTTGTATTTGCAGGCGCCGTAGCAGGGTTTTTCCCGGCATACAGAGCAGCCAAAATTAGACCTATTGTAGCACTTAGAGACGAATAATCATGTTTAAAAAAGATAATTGGGATGAAATTTTACAGGCCTTAACGGCAAATCCCTTCAGAACTATTCTGACTGCTTTTGGTGTATTTTGGGGAATTTTTATTTTGGTGATTTTGCTTGCAGCCGGTAACGGTTTGGAAAACGGAATTAAAAAAGGATTTGACGGAATTGCCACAAACACGATGTTTATGTGGAGCCAGACAACTTCTAAAGCTTATAAAGGACTGCCAAAAACACGTCGTTATGATTTTAGAAATAGTGATGTTGCAGCTTTAAAAGCGGCGTTGCCGGATTTATTATATGTTTCACCAAGAAATCAATTAGGTGATTTTAACGGAACAAATAATGTGGTTCGTGGTACAAAAACTTCGGCTTTTACTATTTATGGAGATTATCCGGAGTTGATTAAACAACAGCCGATGGATATCATAAAAGGCCGATTTATAAACCAGCAGGATATTCTGGATAAAAGAAAAATTGCTGTAATTGGAAAAGGAGTTATCAGCGAACTTTACGGAAAAGAAGAAGAAGCTGTTGGAACTTATATTAAAGTTAACGGTATCAACTTTATGGTTGTTGGAGTTTACAAATCCAAACAGCAAGGTGGAAATGCAGAACAGGAACAAAAGAATATTTTTATTCCGTTCACGACTTTTCAACAGGCTTTTAATTATGGAGATAAAGTAGGATGGATGGCACTTACGGCAAAAGACGAAACCTCGATTACGGACTTGAAACCTAAAATTTTAGAAATAATAAAAGGGCTTCATTCCATTAATCCTGCAGATGACAGGGCAGTAGGGAATTTTGATTTGTACGAGCAATTCAATAAAGTGCAGAGTTTATTTAATATCTTAAAAATCATTGCCTATTTTGTGGGGACATTAGTTTTGATTTCGGGTGTTATTGGAATCTCAAACATTATGTTAATTGTAGTTAAAGAACGTACAAAAGAAATAGGAATTAGAAGAGCTTTAGGTGCAACACCGGGAGCAATTCGCAGTCAGATTTTATCTGAATCTATATTTTTAACGATCATTTCAGGAATGTTTGGTATTGCCGTCGCAACGGGAATTATAGCCCTCTTAAATTTGGCGCTGGATTCGATGCCCCCCAGAAACGATACCATGTTTTCCAACCCGAGTGTTGACTTAGGAGTTGTATTTGTTGCCTTAATAATATTAGTAGGATCTGGTTTGCTGGCAGGATTTATTCCGGCGCAGACCGCAATTAATGTAAAGCCAGTAGATGCTTTACGAACAGAATAAAATTATCAATCAAAAAAATAATCGATTAAACTAAAAAACAAAATGAAAAAAGGAGTAACCGTAACCATTTTAATTTTAATTGCAGTAGTCTTTTTTGGCGCGCTTTACTATTTGTACGCAAAGAATCAAGAATCGCCAATTGTTTTTAAAACGGAGAAAGCAGAGATTAAAACGATCGTAAAAAATACAATTGCGACTGGTAATATTCAGCCTGATGAAGAGGTATTAATCAAACCAAATATTTCAGGTATTATTGAAGAAGTTTATATCAAAGCAGGAGAAAAAATCAAAGCGGGTGATATGATTGCTAAAATTAGAGTTGTAGCCAACGTATCTAATGTAAGCAGTACTCAAAATCAGGTTCAGACGGCTAAAATTGCTTTAGATAATCAAGAGAAAATTTTTCAAAGACAAAAAACACTTTTTGATAAAGATGTAATTTCTGCCAATGATTTTGATGCGGCACAAGTAGCTTACAAACAAGCAAAACAAACGTATCTGGCTGCAAGACAAAACTTAGATATCGTTAAAACAGGTACAACGACTTCATTAGGAAGTTATGCTAATACCTTAATTCGTTCAACAGTAAACGGAATGGTTTTACAAGTTCCTGTAAAAGTGGGTAACCAGGTTATTGAAAGTAATAATTTCAACGAAGGAACTACAATTGCAAGTGTTGCCGATGTTGGAAGAATGATTTTTATTGGAAAAATTGACGAATCTGAGGTTGGAAAAATCAAAGAAAAAATGCCAATTGAAATTACAGTTGGAGCAATTGAGAATAAAAAATTCGAAGCAGTTTTAACGGATATCGCACCAAAAGGCGTTGTAGAAAACGGAGCAATTCAGTTTGAAATAAAAGCAAGATTAGAAAATAGAGATGATACATTTATTAGAGCCGGTTTAAGCGCAAATGCATCTATTATTCTTGAAAAAGCAGATAAAGTTCTGGCTATAAAAGAATCATTAGTTCAGTTTGACAAAAAAACTCAAAAACCATATGTAGAAGTTGAAATAGCATCTCAAAAATTTGAAAGAAGAGATTTAGTTTTGGGTGTAAGCGACGGAATTTACGTTCAGGTTAAAAGCGGAATCAAAAACACGGATAAAATTAAAATCTGGAATCAGGGTTTAATTGACGAGAAAGAAGAGAAAAAATAATTTGAGGATGTAAAGAGTTTTTTGGTTTTAAAAAATGTTAAATTTGCGTAGTTTGGTTTACTGCGCTTTCATTCAAAATATATGAAAATAAATAAATATAATAGTCTTGTTTTTGCTATGTTGTTCGGGTTTGGATTAGCCGGACACGCACAATCAAAACAATGGACACTGGAAGAATGTGTGCGATACGCATTAGACAATAACATTACAATTAAATTATCTGAACTGGATGTCAAAACGGCAACTATTGACAAAAGAGGAGCATTAGGAAGTTATCTTCCAACAGTAAACGGAAATGCTTCTCACTCATGGAATATTGGTTTGAACGTTAACCCTGTTACCAATATTGCCACTACACAAACAACGCAGTATTCTTCATTAGGTGTAAATGCGAATGTTGATATTTACAAAGGTCTGCAAAATCAAAATGCCTATAGAAGAGCTTCTCTTTCTATTATAGCATCAAAATATCAACTGCTGAAAATGCAGGAAGATATTTCGTTGAATGTTGCCAATGCTTTTCTTCAGATTTTATCTAACAAAGAAGATTTAAAAATAAAGAAAGAACAATTAGCGATCGACGAAAAACGTTATTCTCGTTCTGAAGAAATGGTAAATGCCGGAACGATTCCGCGTGGTGATTTGTTTGATTTAAAAGCGACTGTAGCAACAGATAAACAAAATATTACCGTTTCTGAAAATAATTTATTGATTTCGAAATTAAGTTTGGCTCAGCTTTTACAATTAAAAGAATTTGCAGATTTTGATGTAATCGATGATACAAATGCTAAAGATGAAAATAATATCATGGCGCAAAGCCCAATCGATATTTACAATAAAGCAAAAGAAACAAGAACAGAATTAAAATTAGCTCAGACGAATCTGGAAATTGCCGAAAAAAATGTGGCTATTGCAAAAGGAGCTTATCAGCCAACTTTGAGAGGTTTTTATCAATTTAGTACAAGTGCCAGTTATAGTGATAGACTAATTGGAACAGATCCAGTTACTAAACAACCTATTTATGCAGGACCAGATCCGGTTTTTGATCAGTTTAGTGATAATAAAGGACACAATTTTGGTTTTCAGTTAAGTGTTCCAATATTTAATGGCTTCTCTGTAAAAAACAATGTTGAAAGAAACAAAGTAAGTTTAGAGAAATCTAAAATAGATTTAGAGCAAAAAAGTTTAGATTTGCAACGTAACGTTTATACAGCATTTACAGATGCAAAAGGCGCTTTAAATACTTATGAATCTTCAACGATTACTTTAGAAGCAAGACAGCAGGCATATAATTATGCTAAAGAAAAGTACGATGTTGGTTTAATGAATTCATTCGATTTTACACAAGCACAAACTTTGCTGACAAATGCACAATCTGATGTTATCAGAACGAAATACGATTACATGTTCAAAATAAAAATACTTGAGTTCTATTTCGGAATTCCAATTGTTCCAATTATTACAAAATAATTTATTATGTCAAAAAAAACAATTTACTTCTTAGTTGGTGGAGCTGTAATTATTATCATAGCATTAATAGGGCTTTCCAAAGCAGGAGTAATAGGAAACAAAGATGAAGGAAAAGAAGTTGAAACATCAAAAGTAGCTGCTTCAACAATTGTAGAAACAGTTTCGGCAACAGGAAAAATACAGCCGGAAATTGAAGTAAAACTTTCATCAATGGTTTCCGGTGAAATTATTGCATTAAATGTAAAAGAAGGCCAAGTTGTAAAAAAAGGCGATTTACTGGTAAAAATAAACCCTGATTTGTATACTTCAGGTTTAGAAAGATCAGTAGCAAATTTATCTGGAACTAAAGCCGGTTTAGTGCAGTCTGAAGCCAGTTTTAAAGAGGCAAAAGCAAATTATGAGCGTAACAAAACGCTTTATGATAAAGGTGTAATTTCAAAATCAGATTGGGATAAAGCCATATCGACTTATGAAGTCGCAAAGGCAACAAAACAATCTTCTTACTATAATGTTCAAAGTGCTTCGGCTTCTGTTACAGAAGCCCGAGACAATTTAGGACGTACAACAATTTATGCTCCTGCAGATGGTACAATTTCGGTACTAAATGTTGAATTGGGAGAACGTGTTTTAGGAACGCAGCAAATGGCTGGAACAGAGCTTTTAAGAGTTGCTAACCTTAATAACATGGAAGTTGAAGTTGACGTAAACGAAAATGACATCGTAAAAATTAAAATAGGGGACGAAGCCAATGTTGAAGTCGATGCCTATTTAAAAAAGAAATTTAGAGGAGTTGTAACTAGTATTTCAAATTCTGC
This sequence comes from Flavobacterium sp. FG68, assembly GCF_057808895.1. Lineage (NCBI taxonomy): Bacteria > Pseudomonadati > Bacteroidota > Flavobacteriia > Flavobacteriales > Flavobacteriaceae > Flavobacterium > Flavobacterium sp. FG68. The sequence continues at coordinate 109,821 of NZ_JBMDIY010000011.1, read as the reverse complement.
AAGTACAACATTAACTTCAGATCAGGTTACCAATTTCAAAGTTAAAGTTCGTATTTTAAAAGATTCATATCAGGATTTATTAGAAGGGAAACCAGCAGCGTATTCGCCTTTTAGACCTGGAATGACAGCTACTGTTGATATTATTACAACGACTAAAAACAATGTTCTGGCCGTGCCAATTAGTTCTGTTGTAGTAAAATCGGATACAACAGCCGTTACTGACTTTAAAGTAGAAGATCCAAACGAGAAAAAAGCTGCCCCAAAAAGCGATAAAAAATTCGAATGTGTTTTTGTTAAAGTAGGGGACAAAGCTAAAATCAGAATTATTAAAACAGGAATTCAGGACGATACAAATATTGAAGTAATGTCTGGTTTGAAACCTGGAGATGTGGTAATTACCGGGCCGTACACAACAGTTTCTAAAGAATTAAATTCTGGCGATAAAGTAAAAATTAAAAAAGCGGAAGCTCCGAAAAAATAAATTTGTAGTATGATTTCATTGTGTGGAAGCGTACCAAACGGTTTTTTTGAAGCAATTGGTATTGGGTTTATTGTTATTTTAGGAGTTCTTTTTTACACGCATTATAAAGCGTATACAAGTAAATATTATAACGAGGAATATGTTTATTTTTCTAGCGGAAAGAAGGTTTTACTTTATTTACTTTTCTTGGCAATAAGTATATGTGCTGTTCCTGTACTAATTATAGTGTCGCTTTATGTGTATACTAGAATTTCTAATTAAATATAAATACTTAAAATTAAATACATTGTCTTTTATTCTCAATATAGAAACCGCTACCAAAAACTGTTCAGTCTCAATTGCAAAAAATGGAGAAACTGTTCTCTGTAAAGAAATTGCTGAAGAAGGATACTCGCATGCTGAAAAACTTCATGTTTTTATTGAAGAAGTTATTGCAGAATCAGGCATTTCAGTTCAGGATTTAAATGCTATTGCAGTAAGTCAGGGACCAGGTTCTTATACAGGTTTACGAATTGGGGTTTCAGCGGCAAAAGGCTTGTGTTTTGCATTAAATATTCCGTTAATTGCTGTAGATACTTTGCAGACTTTAGCATCAAAAGCGAAAGTTTCTGACGGAAAAATTATTCCGATGCTGGACGCCAGAAGAATGGAAGTGTACAGCGAAATTTTTACTGCTGATTTAGAAGTTGAAAGAGGAATTCAAGCGGAGATTATTACAGAAGAATCTTTTGCAGCCTATACAGAAAAACTTTATTTCGTTGGAGATTGTGCCGAGAAATGTAAACCAGTTTTGACTAAAGAAAACTTTGTGTTTTTAGAAGAAATCAAATACCCTTCGGCAAGAGAAATGAGTAAAATCAGTTATGATAAATACCAAAAAAGCGACACTGTAGATGTCGCTTATTTTGAACCTTATTATTTGAAAGATTTTATGATGACATTACCATCAAAAAAACAATAATCTAATTTTTATTTTTGAACGGTAAACGGCTGAACAGAAATTCCTGCTTCGTCTAAAGCTGCTTTGCAATTTTCTAAAGTATCAGAAAAAACAGCTCCGTAATTCACATTTTTTGCCCAAGGGCGAACTGCAAAATCAACAGAACTCGCTGATAAATTTTTCACAAAAACTTCTGGTGCCGGTTTTTTAAGCACTTTTGGATTTTTATTTAAAACATCCAATAAAACTTCTTTCGCCTTTTTAATATCAGAATCATAAGAAACAGAAAAAGTCAAATCGGCTCTTCTTTCTCCCTGCATCGAATAATTAATAATAGTTCCGTTTGACAATGCGCCATTTGGAACAAAAACCGTTTGATTATTTCCGGTCAACATTTTAGTGACAAAAATCTGAATCTCTAAAACCGTTGCAATAACTCCCTGAGCCTCGATTGTATCACCAACTTTAAAAGGTTTGAAAACGATAATCAGCATTCCGCCCGCAAAATTCGAAAGCGAACCCTGAAGTGATAAACCAATCGCAAGACCCATTGCTCCCAGAATAGCTACGAATGAAGAAGTCTCGATTCCGAGTTTTGAAATAAAAGTAACAAACAATAAAACTCGAAGCGCCCACAATAAAATATCAGCAAGGAATTTGGTTAATGTTGGGTCAAGATTTCTCTTCACCATTACTTTTCTAATTACTCTGTTAATTAATCGAATGGCATACAAACCAACAAATAAAATCAGTAATGCTGAGATTAGTTTTGGAGAATAATCGATTAAAATATTGATGAATTTTGTAGCGTAATTGCTAAACTGTTCAGGATTGATGTACATATTATTTTGAATAAAAAAACCTTCTCAAAGAGAAGGTAAAATGATTTTGCAAATATAGCTATATTTTGTTTTTATATAAAAATACTTTCCGTTACTTCTCTTCTTCAGAGTCTAAATCTGTTACTCCGTCTTCGCTCACATCCACTACAGTTTCTGTAACCAATTTATAATCCTCGTTGGCAGTTTCTGTAATTACTTCTTTGATAGAATCAATCACATCATGTATAGAATCAGATGCTTTTTCTACATATTCGCTCACGGCATCTTTAGTATGTTCCAGATATTCGGCTGCAGAATCGATTATTGGTTCTGAGGCTTCTTTAACTTCTTCAAAAGTATTTTCGGCCTGATCTGCAAAATCTACTGCTGTTTCTTTTGCCGAGCCAAACAAATTGCTGAAAAATGATGATAATCCCATGGTTTTAAAATGATTAGTTAAGGTTACAATATTAATTATTTTTAGAGAAAAACAATTTAATTTTCGTTTAATTAATTATGAAATAAAAAAAGCGCCTCATATGAGACGCTTAAATTATATACAATTGAAATTTTTATGCATTTAAAGCTTCAACCTTAATGGCTTCATCATTCAACATACTTTTCAGCATATTTTCGATACCGCTTTTTAAAGTAAAAGTAGACGATGGACAACCGCTGCACGCACCTTGCAATATCACTTTTACAGTTTTGTCTTCTTCATTATAAGAATCAAAAGCAATATTTCCACCATCAGCCGCAACTGCTGGTTTTACGTATTCTTCTAAAATATTGATAATTTGCTGAGACGTAACATCTAATTTGTCAAATGCTTCATCTTTTGTAACATCATTTTTAGTAGTAGTCTGAATTAGATTTTCATCTAAAACAGTTCCTCCGTTTTCAATAAATTGCTTAATAAATGTTCTTAACTCCAAAGTGATTTCAGACCAGTCGTTGATTTCGTATTTGGTAACAGAAATATAGTTCTCATCAATAAAAACCTCTTTAACATAAGGAAATTTGAATAATTCCTGTGCAAGCGGAGAAGAAACAGTCTGGTCAATATTTTTGTATTCAACCGCGTTTCTAGTCAACATTCTGCTTACCACAAATTTAAGTGCAGAAGGATTTGGAGTTGTTTCTCCATAAACCGTAATAGGCTGTTTTTTTGCTTTGTTTTCGTCAACTTTAATGATAACACCGCCTTTGTCTACAAATGCTGCAATTTGCTCTGCAACATCATCTTGTACGTCACTCCATTCTACAATGCTGTATCTTTCGATTGCAATAAAATTTCCTGAAATATAAACGGTTTTTACAAACGGCAGATAGAACAATTGCTGTGCTAAAGGCGAAGCTTGGGCTTCATCTATGTTTTTGAATTCAAAGTTTTGATTTTGAGTAATAAAATCTTCAAATTCGAATTTTAGGATAGTAGGATTTTGAGTCTCTTTTATAGTGATTTTTGTCATGGTAGTAATTTTTTGCAAATTTACTAAAGTTATTTTCTACTATTACCTATATTTGATTTTTTAATAAAATAATTAAGACTCTATTCAAATAATTCGTACGAAATTATCAAGAGTGTAAAAATTAGACTAACTAGCCCGCCATTATGAAATTAAAAATCAAGTTATTAATTGTTTTTTTAATAACGACTTTTTATACTTATTCTCAAGAAGGAATTCCTGTTTACTCTGATTATTTATCAGATAATTACTACTTGATTCATCCTTCGATGGCTGGAGCAGCAAATTGTGCAAAAGTTAGATTAACAGCCAGAAAGCAATGGTTTGGTCAGGAAGATGCGCCAACACTTCAAACTTTAAGTGTTAACGGAAGATTAGGAGAGCGTTCCGGTGCCGGGATTATTGTTTTTAATGATAAAAACGGATATCATTCTGAAAAAGGAGTAAAGCTTACCTATGCGCATCATATTATGTTTTCAAGAGATGAAGTCGATTTAAATCAGCTTTCTTTTGGTATTAGCGGAGGATTGATTCAGAATCAGTTAGATGAAACAAAATTTGGCGGTACTTTTGATCCAATTGTTTTTGGTTCAATTCAAAAAGACTCTTATTTTAATGTAGATTTTGGAGCTTCTTATAACTATTTAGATTTTTATGCGCATGCAACGGTTCAGGGCGTTCTTGAAACCAGAAGAGAATTGTATACAGATTACGAAAGTGATAATTTAAGAAAGTTCCTTTTTAGTGCAGGTTATGTATTTGGGAAAAGAGATAAAATTACCTGGGAGCCTTCTATTTTATTTCAACTGTTTGATCAGACAAAAGAAAAATCTATTGACCTGAACTTAAAAGCTTATAAGAATTTAGATTTTGGAAGTTTATGGGCTGCTTTATCTTATAGAAGAAGTTTTGACGGAGCTCAGTTTAGCTCAGGAAACGGAGTTTCAAATCAAAAACTGCAATATTTTACCCCAATTGTGGGCGTGAATTTTAAAAACTTTATGTTTGCTTACACCTATTCTCAGGTTACAGGCGATGTAAAATTTGATACTGGCGGATACCACCAGATTACTTTAGGAGTTAATATATTTTGTAGAAAGGAACGTTACGATTGTAACTGTCCGGCAATTAATTAAAATTTTATTATGCTTATTAAATCTGTAAACGGAAAATCACCTGCAATTCCAGAAGATTGTTACGTTGCCGAAAATGCAACTATAGTTGGCGATGTTACTTTTGGTGAGTCTTGCAGCGTTTGGTTTAATGCAGTTGTTCGAGGCGATGTTCACTTTATTAAAATAGGAAATAAAGTAAATATTCAGGATGGTGCAATAATTCACTGTACGTATCAAAAACACCCAACAATTATAGGAAACAATGTTTCTATAGGACATAATGCGATCGTTCACGGTTGTACAATTCACGACAATGTTTTAATAGGAATGGGCGCTATTGTAATGGATAACTGCGTTGTCGAAAGTAATTCTATCGTGGCAGCCGGAGCAGTTTTGACCCAAAATACAGTTGTTCCTTCGGGAACTATTTTTGCGGGCGTTCCTGCTAAAAAAGTAAAAGATATTGATCAATCTGACTTTGCCGGCGAAATTGAACGTATATCAAACAACTACGTAATGTATTCTGGCTGGTTTAAAGAATAAATTCAATAAAATTCCAATAATAAAAATTCCAAATTCCAATCAATAACTATTGGAATTTGGTCCCGATAGCTATCGGGATTATTTTGGAATTTAATACTTTACAGATTGATTTTTTCAAAGAAAGCATTTTTATAACTTTCACTTATTGGAATTCGTTTGTCGCTAATCAAAACTTTATTTTTTTGTATTGATTTTACATGTTTGATATTGATAATATAAGATCTGTGGATTCGCGAAAATCCTTTGTTTGAAAGCAGGTTTTCTAATTTTATTAAACTGATTAAAGTCAGCGTGAATTTATTGTCTGTCGTGTAAATTTTTACATAATCTTTCAAGCCTTCGATAAAAAGAATATCCGAAAAATTCATTTTTACATTTTCATACTCAGCTCTCACAAACATAAAATCCTGTTCAACTTCCGGAGCGGCAATGTTTTCAGAAATGTGCTGAACAGCCGCTGCAGGATTACTGATTTGCTGTGCACGAACTACAGATTTTAAAAAACGATGAAATGGAATAGGTTTTACTAAATAATCAACTGCGCCAAGATTAAATCCTTCAACAGCATAATCAGAATAAGCGGTTGTAAAAATTACCAAAGGCTTTTTTTCGATTGTATTTAAAAAGTCAATTCCGGAGAAATGCGGCATTTGAATATCAAGAAAAATCAAATCAATATTATTTTGATTGATAAACGAAACGGCATCGATTGCATTATTAAAAGTGCTGACCAGTTCAAGCGAATCTACCTTCTTGACAAAATCTTCTAATAGTTCAACTGCTAAAGGTTCATCATCTATAATTACACATTTCATCTGTTGAAAATTAAGTTTTTAAATTTGTTTTGGCAGTCAAAAGTAGTTTTAAACCAATGAATTAAGTTTTAAAATTATCATAAAAGTACGCAATTAATCCAAGTATCATTTTAACGTTTATGTTGTTTTGATTTCATCTAATTTTAAACTTAAATGAACACGATAAAAATGATTATCCTGATTAATAGTCAGTTCGTGTGCGTTTGGATAAAGTAAATCCAGTCGGCTTTGAATATTTATAAGTCCGATACCAGAATTGTCAGGATCTTTTTCATAATTTTCGATAGTATTTTCGATCCAAAAATCCAGATCATTTTCAGAAATGAATATCTTAATTTTTACATGCGTAGCACCTTTGTAATCGGTTCCGTACTTAAAAGCATTTTCTACAAAAGAAATTAAAAGCAAAGGTTCAATAAACTTGTTTTTGGTATTGCCGTGAACATTTATTACAATGTCTTCAATATTATTCAGCCTCAGTTTTTGCAGCTCAATATAATTTTGAATGTAATTGATTTCTTTTTCTAAAGCCACCGTTTTGTTATCTGTTTCGTAGAGCATATAGCGCATTAATTCAGATAAGGTTACGATGGCATCAGGGACCAAATCAGATTTCTTATGTGCCAGAGAATAAATACTGTTTAACGAATTGAATAAAAAATGCGGATTGGTTTGCTTGCGCAGATAAATCAATTCGGTATTCGTTCTGTGTGTTTCGGCGATTAATTTGTTTTGCTGATTATTATAAAACTCTGTCAGCGTTCTAATAACGGCGCTTATGGTTATAATTAGAATATAGAAAAAAGACGGGCCAATTTTAAAAAACAACGGCTGTCTCGCCGGCGCCATCATTATTTTGCCTCTTTGCTTATATAGGTTAATTGCTTCAGGCGGAATCATTCTTGTTCGCATATGTCTAAACTCAGGAATAAAATAATGAATCCTGATAATCATGAAGACAGCAATAAGAATAAAAATGAACAGAAAATATTTCCAATACTTTTTTTGTAAAAGAAGGGCAGGTACCAAGTAAAAATAGTTCAGATAAAATAACAAAATTCCCGTTGCCCATTGTACATAGAAATCATTATTGATTCTAAATGGACTTTCATAAAATTGAATCAGCGATGTTAGAATAAAGAAAATCCAAATCATAAAATGGAATAGTATTTTATTTGAATTTGTATTTTTAATGGTATCTAGTGTCATTTATAATTTTATTTTTAATAAAATTAATTCATTTTTGGTTACCGTTGGAGATAAGTTTTGTTTGAGTTTTTCAACCACAAAATGGGCTGTTTTTAAAGCATCTTCTTCTGTCGAAAAACTTTTGTTATCATTTATTACAGGAATAATCGATTGTTTGATTATGATTTTATCTTTATAAGAAATCGAATATCCCCAGCCTGAATTTGTTTTAAATGATTCGGTTTTGAAAACCTCTTTTTTTGTACAGGAAACAATTTGTAAAACCAGAATGAAAAGCAATAAATTCTTCTGGATTTTACTCCAGAAGAATTGTTTAGTATTAATTGTCATCGTCGCTTTGTTCATCTTGCGGTCTAAATTCCCATGCATCGTCAAAGTAAGTAGAACCGACTCTTCCTAACATATAAAAACCACGATTGTTAATTGTAAAGCCAACAGCATCAGTTCTTGTTGCACCTTCCATAGCTGTTCTTTCTTCCCAAAGATCTGTTGAAGGATTATATTCCCAAACTGTTTTGATGTTTTCACCGCCCACAACATATCCTAATCCGTTCATTGAAAAACTAGAAGCATTAGATCTTGTAATAGCATATTCATCATTCCAAGTGTAATCATCATCTGTATCTTTATCGATATCCCTTTTTCTTGTCCAGACATCAGTTGCAGGATCAAATTCCCAAAAATCTTCCTGATAAACCCCATTGTTAACTCCAGTTACCAAATAAGCTTTATCTGAAATTACAAATACAGTAGCATTACGTCTTTTATTACCGCTAAATCCGTTTACAAGTGTCCATGTATTTGCCTGATCATCATATTGATAAAAATCTTTTAAATAATTTCCATCATAACCAGTTCCAAAATAAGCTTTTCCGCCAGCTTGGAAACCAACGGCAGCATAACGGCCTGTTCCTGCAAAATCAGCTTTTTGAGTCCAGCTGTTGCTTGATGGATCATATTGATAGAAATCCTTTAATTTATTAGTTCCATCATAACCAAGTCCCACATAACCTTTATTATTTAGCGTAAAACTTGATGCCGAACTTCTGGCAACACCTCCAAAATTAGCTTTCTGTTCCCAGTAATCTCCAGTTGAGTTATAAGCCCATAAATCTTTTAAGTATTCATCTCCGGTATAACCCGTTGCTACATAAGCAAAATCTCCAATTACAAAACTTGTTGCACTAGATCTTGCAGGACCGTCAAACGCTGATTTTTTAATCCAGTTACCTACTAAATCATCGTCATCGTCATCATTGCTGCAGCTTATAAAAAAGAGGCTCGAAAGCAGGGTTGCGAATAATATTCCTTTTTTTAGATTATTCATAGTGTTTAAAATTTATTTATTGTTTGTATTTGATCCCAATTCCTAAAATGTATCCGTTGCTTATGTTGAAATCATAAACAGTATGATTATCACCGTCTGTTAATTTGTATTTTTTGTCAAAATCATATCCGGCTTTAAAATTTAAAAACCAGTTTTTGTCGACATTTCTTTCATATTCAAATGAGGTTGTCATTTGTGATAAAGTAGCTTTTGCGGCATTTTTATCTATTTCATTCTGAATATTTAAATTGTAAAAACTTCCGTTAAAACTGTTACTTAAACTAAAATTGTTGCGTATGTTATTTGAATACGAAATCCTTGAATCCGGAAAGCCAATCAGCACATTAGCATTGTCATTCATTTTATAATTTAAAGAAGCTGACGGCAGAAATTTTGGGTTTCCAAAAGCGCTGGTTCTGGCCGCTCCAATACTTAAAGTCATTTTTGAACTTAATTCCTGTTTTATTTCAAAACTTCCTAAAAGTGTAAAATCAGAAAAACCTAAATTTTCCTGAAAACTGAACGTTGGCGTAACCGAAAAATTCAGTTTTGTCGAATGTGATATTTCCTGCGAAAATTCAATTTTGTTCTTAATGTGCTGTAACTTGTCTAAATCTTCAAAGGATTCATAATGACCTAAATCATAGTTTACATTCAAATTCGAATATTCCAGCGTATTTGTAATCAGGCTTTTTGAACTTATTTTTTTGCTGAACGAAACACCAATACTTGTTTCAGTAAAATCAATTTTGTCAGTAGGCTCTGTTTTCAAATTCAGCTGTACTGAAAAATTTTCCTGCGCATTCATATTGAGAAATGACACTAAAAAAACCGAACAAATTATAAACCTTATTTTCATTACTTATTTATTGGTTCAAAAGTAGGTTGGAGAAGGTTTTAAAAAAAAGAAGATATATGTATGACTCTTTTTGATAGACAAAACAGCCTTTTTTAAGGTCGAATGAAATATTTATTTACGATATTCCATTGTAGATGTTTTTTCGCCGTTGATAGTCTAAAAACACGTGACTGTATATGTTATAGTGTGGTGCAGAAGACTGCATTTTATATTTGCTCAAAAAATTGATTATGGGCAAGTTTTTATTAATGTTAGTTTTTGCTTTTACTATATTTTCCTGCGGTACAGATACTGATGCGGGAAATTTTGTTGTAGGTTCAGATTATTTGGCTATAAATAATAAAGTAGTGATGATCGACACGCTTACGGTCGAAATGTCAACTATTAATTTCGATTCACTTATTACTTCGGGACAAAGCCGAATTTTAATAGGTAATTATGATGATCCTATTTTAGGAAAAGTAAAATCAAACAGTTATTTCCAGCTTTCTGCAAGTTCTTATGCCTTGAATAATTCAGGTTCAGATACTGAGACTGTAAATTTTGTTTTTGATTCTATCTCCATGATTTTAAAATATGATAACTATTATTACGGAGATACTACTCAGGTTCAAAAATTTGACATTCATCGACTGACTCAAAAAGTAAAGCCAAATAAGGATGATGACAGTTTTTACAATAATTCAACCTTAACCTACAGCGACGAAAGTCTGGGCACTGTTTCGTACAAACCCCGTCCAATAGAAAAAGATTCTATTAATATTAAAATGAGTAAGGATTTTGGAGAAGCGCTCTTTCAAAAAATAAAAAAGAGAGAAATTACCGGTTTAGATAATCTTACTGAATATTTAAAAGGATTAGTGCTTGTTCCTTCCAGTTCAAATTCGTCGAGTGTAATAGGTTTTCATACTAGTACCAGCAAAGTTCGATTGTATTATTCTAAATATCAGGGCGACGCAGATGCTGATTCTTTTTTTATCGATTTCCTGATGTCAAATACAGCGACACAATTTAACTCTATATCGCTCGATAAAACAGGAACTATAATTCAAAATTTACCCGTTTCGACCAGTAAACTTTCAAGTTCCTTAACCAATAAACAAGGTTTTATTCAGTCTGGAACCGGAGTTGCCTGCCGTATTGATTTTCCGAATATAAAGCAGCTTAAAAATATTTCAAGTAATGGAGCCATTGTCGACGCTCAAATGTTTATAAAACCTGTAAACAATTCGTATTCAAATAAATATCCTCTGGCAGATTCCTTAAAAGTATATGTGGGCGATAATTTAAACAGAATTAGCGGCAGTTTGCTTAATGCTGCAGGAGCGGCAGTTTATGGAACTTTGAGCCAGAAAAGTGATGAGTTTAATGAAAATATAGGTTATACCATTCCGCTGGGCAGTTTTTTACAAAAGGAAATGCTGAAAGCGTCAGATTCAAGATCATCCCTGATATTAACATTGCCCGGAATTTCTAAATCAGTTAACAGACTTGTTTTAGGAGATCAAAAACATCCCGAAAATAAAATTCTAATAAAAATTTATTACCTCTCCTATTAAATGAAAAAGAAAATAATTTTTGTAAGCTGCTTCATTTTAATGGCGCTGACTTCATTTTCTCAAAGTATTTCGAGTTCGCCCTATTCATTGTATGGTTTAGGAAGTGTGTATGATGCCGATTTTGGTGCGATTTCATCAATTGGATCTTCCGGAATCGCTTTGCCTTCAGAAGGTTTTATCAATAATCTAAATCCGGCGTCTTTAGGGTTTATGCCTTTAAATCATTTTATGCTTGATGTGGGCGGAAAAGCTATTGGAACAACATACCAAAGTAAATCCAAAACAGAGAAGCGAAATAACTTTCAGTTTTCTCATTTAGCTTTTGCTTTTCCGATAACGAAGAATTCAGGCTTTAGTATTGCACTTAAACCGTATTCGAGTTCTACGTATAAAATTTCAAATCTTTTACTTCCTATTGCAGATAGTAAGGAATCGTATAATTTGTCTGCAGCTGGTTCAGGAGGATTAAATGATTTTGATTTCTCCTATGGATATCGTTTTGGTAAAAAGCTGACTGTTGGAGCTACTGCCGCTTTGTTATTTGGAAATATTACAGACGATCGCACCTTTACTATTTTGAATTCAATTACTAATGTTCATAAAAAAACAGATTACAGCGGATTTCGTGCTACTTTAGGAACGCAGTATAAAATAGATTCCACATTGACAATTGGAACAACTTTTAAACTTCCGGCACAAATTAAAGGCTCAAAAGTTCAATCTGTTCAAACATCTGCAGATGGAGTTGTTAATGTTATTGAGTCTGAAACAGCTTCGGATGTGGATGATTATTATATGCCTTTAGAAATAGGAGTAGGGATCAGCAAGCGATTTAAGAATGTTTTGAACATGACGTTAGATTACGAAAAAAGTTTGTGGAATGATACCAGGCAGTCTGATCTTTATGGAGATTTTGTAAATCAGGACAGATTTGCCCTTGGATTTTCGTACTTCAATGCTAATAGAAATATTCGTAAATATTGGGATAGGATAACATATTCTGCGGGAGCAAATTTTGATACCGGTTATCTTGAAGTTGACGGAAAAAGAGTTAACAACGCCTCAATTTCTGTGGGAGTTAATCTGCCAATCGAAAATACCTCTTCGTCCCTAAATATTTCATATTCCTATGGTCAAAGAGGCAGGATATCAGAAAATCTTATTAAAGAAAATTATCATAAGATAACCCTTAATTTATCTTTAGATGGAATTTGGTTTGTGAAACGAAAGTTTGATTAATTAAAAGTCTTTTTCAATTACCGGATATTTATCTTCTAAAATAGATTTTAAAACCGCTGGATTTGAATTGACATAAAATATAGGTTCACTTTTTGGAGTGTCAGTAAAACCGACTTTTTCACGCAAAATATTTTGTGTTTGTCTTGCTACTGCCTCTCCAGAATCTATGATTTGAATGTGATCCGGAAGTATTTTTTTAATCTGCGGAATTAAATAAGGATAATGGCTGCAGCCTAAAACAAGATAATCAATATTGGCATCGATCATAGGCTGTAAATACTCCTCTAATAATTGGGTCATTTCCGGAGAATATAAATTGCCATCTTCAATCAATTTAACCAGACCGTAACCAACCTGCTCAATAATTGTAGTATGCTGAAACATCTCTGCTGTTTTATTAAACAGTTCACTATTTAATGTTCCTTTTGTAGCCAGGATTCCAATAACCTGCGTTTTAGAATTATTAGCAGCTGGCTTTATTGCAGGTTCAATTCCTATAAACGGTATATCATAATCATTACGAAGTTCCCAAATTGCATTTGTTGTTGCAGTGTTGCATGCTACTACAATTAATTTGCAATTATTTTCAAGTAAAAACTCTACATTTTTTTTACTTAAGGCAACAATCTCTTCTTTTGTTTTTTGACCGTAGGGAGCATTTTTGCTATCGGCTAAATAAATTGTTTTTTCGTTTGGAAGTAAATCGTGAATTTCTTTCCAGATTGAAGTCCCTCCAATGCCAGAGTCGAAAACGCCTATAGGATTATTGTTTGTCATAATACAAAATTAGTATTTTTTGAAATAAAAATATATTCCAATTTAGTAGAAATCGGGAAATATTAATGGATTTTAATTTTAAATAAATGTAAAAAAAAAACTGCTTAAATTTTTAAAATTTAAGCAGTTTAATTATAAGGAATTCGTTTATTAGAATCCTAAGTCTTTTTTCACGTCAGCAGTAATGTTTGGACCATCAGCTAATAGAAGAGTAGAACCATCTAAAACATATTGGAAACCTTTAGCTTTACCAACTTTTTGGATAGAAGCTCTTACTTTTTCCATTAAAGGTTTTACGATATCAGTTTCTTTTTGTTGAAGTTCTTTTTGAGCATTGTCTCTGTAGTCAACAATTCTTTTTTGCATATCCTGAACTTCTTTAGAACGATCACCGTTTACAGCCTCAGTTACAGTTGCTGCTTCAGCTTCATACTTTTTGATTTTAGTTTGGTATTCGTCAACCATTTTTTTGTATTCAGCATCATATGTCCCACTTAATTTTTGCAGTTGATTTTGAGCATCTAGCATAGCAGGCATTTTCGACATAATCTCGCTAACATCAACATGGGCAACCTTCGCCTGTGCGTTCATTGTATTACTTGCTCCTAAAATAAGTATTGCAGCAATTAGTAAAGTTTTGATTTGTTTCATCATTTTAAAAAATTAATTAATTATTGGTCGTATTTGTTTTTTGTGTTTCGGCCTCTTTTGCTTTTTTAGCCGCTTCTCGTTCTTCGAGTATTTTTTTTCTTCTCTCTTCTAATTCTTTTTTACGCTGTTCGTAAAGCTTTTGTCTTTCTGCCGCTTTATCTACTGCAGGTTCTGTTGTCGCAGGCTCAGTAGTTGTTGTTGCAGGTTTAGCTGTTTCTCCAGGTTTAGCCGTTTCAGTTGTTTTTGCTGCCTCGGTTGTTTTTGCTGGTTCAGAAACCGTGCCATTTTTTTTAGCTTCTCGTTCTGCCTGAATTGCTTTTCTTCTGTCGTCGTATTCTTTTTTCTTAGCTTCCTGCTCCAGTCTTCTGTCTTCAATCAGTTTTTCTCTCGCAGTTCTCTTTTCATCTAATGCTTTTTGACGATCTGCCATTGCCGGATTTTCATCAATTGCATTTTCCTTACTCTCTTTAGCTTCCTGATCTTTCAATTGTTTTTTAGTCAATTGTTCTCTTTTCTCAGTTCTGTTTAAAATACGCAGTACCTGATCACTAATATCGAATCTTTTGTTGCTAAAAAGCATTGTCAAATCTGACGATTTATCAAAAATGAAATCATAATTTTTAGCTTCGGCAATATCTTGAACAGCTGTAAAAACCTGATCTTGAATTGGCTTTGCTAAAGCTGATTTCTGTCTCATTAAATTTCCATCAGCACCAAATTGTTTTTGCTGATATTCCAGCATTTCGTTTTCCTGAAATTTTATTTCAGTTTCTCTTTCATCAATTAATTCTTTAGTCAATAAAGCTTTTTCCGCCTTAAGATTTTCTTTAAGCGTATTGATGTTTAATTTTTTGGCTTCTATTTCTTGCTTCCACTTTTGAGCTTTTAGCTCTAATTGTGATTTTGCTTCTTTGTAATCAGAAACATTTTCCAAAATATATTCCATATCAATGTAACCGATTCTAGTCGTTTTACCTTGACCCTGAATTGTATTTACGGCAATCAAGACTAAAAATATAAATAAAAACCGTTGTTTCATAACATTACTTTATTTTGAATTTTTAGCCAAAGGTATTAAAATTTGTAATAAAACCCGCACTAAAACTGTTGACCAATAATAAAATGTGTTTCCCATCCATTTGCCTTGTTTGTAACAGACCCTGGAAGAGCATCAAAACCGTAACCGAAATCAATTCCTAATAATCCAAATGCAGGCATGAATACACGTAAACCAGCACCAGCAGAACGATTTAAATCAAACGGATTGTAATCTTTAAACGATGGATATGATGAACCTGCTTCTAAAAACGTCAATGCATAAATCGATGCAGACGATTTTAATGTAATAGGATAACGTAATTCCATCGAGAATTTGTTATACACAGTAGCTCCAATCTGTTGTCCCAATGAATTAACAGGTGTCAGCGAGTTGTTCGGATAACCTCTTAATTGTATTGTTTCTCTACCATCCATTGAATAGTTTGCCATTCCATCTCCTCCTAAATAGAAACGCTCAAACGGAACAACTCCTCTTGATTGATCATAAGCTCCTAAGAAACCAAATTCTGTTAATGTTCTTAAAACTAATTTTCCATACACTTTAGTATACCAGTCTGCTTTAAATTTTACTTTATAGTATTCTAACCAGTTATATTTCTTTTGATCGACCTTTGCAGCATCTGTGTCAGCGCTCTTATAATCAGATCCTACACTCACATATTGAGAAGATCCGTTTATAGTTTCAGCTTTCATATAATCACCTGGATTTATAGGCTGTCCGTCTGGACCAGTTTTTGCCTCTCCGGTATATTGTACTTTATATTCTTTTTGGTTTCCTAAATCTCCGTAGTTAACTCCATTAAATAATGAATACGGAGGCGTAACTTTTGCAGAGATACTAAATTCAGAACCATAAGTTGGGAATATTGGGTTAACCCCTTTATTACTTCTTGAAAGTCCTATAGTATAAGCAAGGTTTCTTGATGCTCCGTTACCAAATGTAAACAATCCTGTGTAGTAATTGTTTAAGTCATAATGTTGATAACTCACAGATTGTGAAAGAACGAAATAATCATCCGGCACCGTTAAACGTTTCGCTAAACCAACCTGAACTGTAAAAATATTAAAACTTTGGCTTTTATCTACAGTTCTGGTTACATAATTGTTATTGAACTGTTTACTGTATGAAATTGATGAACTAAACTGTACTGGTTTTTTACCTCCAAACCATGGTTCAGAGAATGATAAACTGTACGTTTGGAAATAAGTACTTCCTTGTAAACGAAGCGCTACTTTTTGCCCGTCTCCCATAGGAAGCGGTTTGTAAGCATCTTTATCAAATAATTTTCTAGCGGAGAAGTTGTTGAAAGATAAACCTAAAGTTCCAATAAAACCTCCTCCGCCGTAACCTCCCTGAAGCTCAACCTGGCTAGATCCTTTTTCTACTAATTGGTATTCAATATCAACAGTTCCTGCAGCAGGATCAACGTTTCTAAATTCGGGTTTAATAGCCTCCGGATCAAAGAATCCTAATTGACCAATTTCACGAATAGTCCTAACTAATTCTTCTTTGCTGTATTTGTTTCCTGGCTTAGTTCTTAACTCACGGTAAATAACGTGGTCATTTGTTTTGTCATTTCCAGTAACATAGATTTTATTGAAATAGGCGATAGGACCTTCTGTAATTCTAATCTCAAAATCAATTGTATCGTTTACAGTTTTTACCTCTACAGCATTAATTTTAGAGAATAAATAACCGTTGTTTTGGTATAAGTTCGTGATATCTTCCCCGTCAGGTTTTGTGTTATCAGCGATTCTTTTTTCTAATAAAACACCATTATAAGTTTCTCCTTTTTTGATTCCTAAATAACGGTTTAACTGCTGATCTGAATAAACGGTATTTCCTAAAAACTTAATATTTCCGAAGTAATATTTGTTTCCTTCTTCTACATTAATTTTTATAGCAAGCATATTTTTGTCTTTGTTATAAGTAACAGAGTCATAAATAATACGTGCATCACGATATCCTTTTTCTTTGTAAGCAGCGATAACTTTTTCTAAGTCAGTTTTGTATTTTTCAGGGATAAATTTAGACGCTTTAAAAACACGAAGCAGATTTTTTTGTTTCGTATCCTTCATCGCTGCTCTTAATTTTGTATCAGTAAGCTGCTTATTTCCAATGAAATCAATACTGCTTATTTTAACTTTATCTCCTTTATCTACCCTCACAAGCATGTTTACCTGATTTCCTGCAGTACTGTCGGGAGTAGTAGTAATGGTAACTTTTGTATTGTAAAAACCGTCTTTTTTATACTTGTTTTCGATGTAATTTTTAGTAGTTGTAATTAAGTTTTCGTTTACAATTTTATTTTTAGTTAAATTGTTATCCTTAATTAATCCTTCGACTTTACTTTTCTTAACGCCGGTGATTTTAACTTCATTTAATTTTGGAAGTTCAACAATATTTAAATCTAAATAAATACTGTCGTTTTGAACCTTACTAATATAAAAAGAGATTTCGTCGAAAAGACCTAGTTTACCTAATTTTTTGATAGCGCCCGTGATTTCTTCACCCGGAACTGTTATTTCATGCCCCACTTGAAGGCCTGAGAAAGTAACAACAGTCTGCTCATTGAAGCTTATTTTACCAACAACAGAAACTTTAGCCAGAATATATTTTTTTCCTTGGTCAAAAGGAACTCTATCTTGAGCTTTAACTTGTGAAAAACTACCCAATAGTAAAAGGGTACAGATTATTTGTGGTATTCTTTTTTGTAACACTAAAAAATTATTTAATTTGTTCACTGGTTTTTCCAAATCTACGTTCTCTTTTTTGATAACTAATAATAGCCTCATATAAATCTTGATCTTTAAAGTCTGGCCACAAGACATTAGTAAAATATAATTCAGCATAGGCAATCTGCCACAACAGAAAATTACTTATTCTATGTTCTCCACTTGTTCGTATTAATAAATCTACGTCAGGTAAATTTTGCGTGTAAAGATGCTCATTTATAATTGAATCGTCAATAGTGTCTATTGAAATTATATTATTTTTAACTTTATCACTAATCACTCTAACAGCATTTACCAATTCCTCTCTGGAACCATAGCTTAAAGCAAGGGTTAACGTTAGTCTGGTATTGTTTTTGGTCTTCTCAATTACGTCTAAAAGTTCCTTTTGTGCCGATTTTGGCAATTTATCAAGATTTCCAATAGCATTAAGTCTGATATTGTTTTCTTGAAGTGTAACTAGCTCTTTTTTTAAGGAATTGATCAATATTTTCATTAATGCCTCAACTTCCAGTTTAGGACGATTCCAGTTTTCTGTAGAAAAGGCATACAGCGTTAGGTACTCAATACCTAGTTTGGCACAAGTTGTAATTGTTTTTTTTACAGATTTGGTGCCGTTTTCATGTCCAAAAGCTCTTAAAAAGCCTTGTTGTTTAGCCCAGCGCCCGTTTCCGTCCATAATAATGGCCAGATGTTTTGGTAAGTTTGATTGATCTATAGAGTCTAGTAAATTCATTTTTATTATTCTGCGCAGTAGCAAGGTTTTTGTCCAAAGGTATAAGTTAAAGTAATACCTGAAAAGACATACCAGTCATTATTATTTAAATTTCCGAATTTTAAAATGTTTGTATTGCTGGTATCAGGATTACTGCCGTCAATATTGTCGGTAAAAGTATATCGTGCGCCAACTTCGGCACCTATAACAAAATGCGGAGTTACATTTGATTTAATTCCGAGTGTTATAGGTATAGCAAATGAATTTGAATTGATCTTTTGCGTTGTACTAATGCTGTTGATATTTCGATATAAACCATCATAAATAAAAAAGCTTAAACCTGAATATATATAAGGAGTAATTTTTGTGTGATAATCATGAAGATTAAAATCGAAAAAATTAAATTCTAAACCAGCAGAAAATTCTTTTACCTCGTTTTCAAAACGATATCCTCTGTTGCTGCGGCTCGTTTCATCTGAATCAGCATCATTTCCAAGAATATTAGACTGTGTATAAGAAAAACGATAAGAGTGTCTTGGACTTTTGTTCCATTTGTACAAAATACCAAAAGCCGGTTTATTTGGGTTAATGTAAGTTGTACTTCCAACGTCACCAACAAAGTTACTTCCGCCAATAAACACACCAAGCTCATTGATTTGAGCATTAAGTGTAATAAAAGGGAAAAAACATAACAATAAATTAAAAATTTTCTTCATTTAATTCAAAATTGCGTGCAAATATAATAATTATCAATACGAATCAAAGTTCCTTTAGATAAATGTGCTTTTTTTTCAATTTACATTATGATTTTGAGCAATTTAATGATGATTCGCTATATGCAGAACGAGAAAATGTGGTATTATCGTATAGTGATGAAGGAGAAAAGAGATTAATTTCTCTTGTCCTCTCCCCAAAGCAGTTTGTTTCTTAAGGTTTTTAAGAAAGTTTCGCCCGGTATTTCAATCATTTTTATTTTATAATCTGTTTTTTTGATCTTAAGAACTGATTCGTTTTTTACCGAAGAAATTCTGGAATCTAAGGAAACCAAATATTGGTCTTCTCTTCCTGTTACGCGTAAAGTGATTTCTGTATCGTCTGGAATAACAAGTGGTCTGGCGGTTAAATTATGTGGTGCGATTGGTGTAATTACTAAACTTTTTACATCTGGAGTTAAAATAGGTCCTCCGCAGCTTAATGAATATCCTGTAGAACCTGTTGGAGTAGAAATAATCAAACCATCTGCCCAGTAAGAATTTAAATATTCATTGTTTAAATAAGTATCAACAGTAATCATCGAAGTCGTATCTTTTCTGCTGACAGTAACCTCGTTCATTGCAAAATTAAGTTCTGCGAATGCATCATTTTTAGGTTCGCAGGATATGCCCAGTAAAGTTCTTTCAGAAGTTGTGTAGTTTTGATCGATAACATATTGCAGTAAACTGTCAATGTTTTCTTTTTGAACTTTTGCAAGAAACCCTAATCTTCCTGCATTT
Source organism: Flavobacterium sp. FG68 (assembly GCF_057808895.1). Lineage (NCBI taxonomy): Bacteria > Pseudomonadati > Bacteroidota > Flavobacteriia > Flavobacteriales > Flavobacteriaceae > Flavobacterium > Flavobacterium sp. FG68. The sequence continues at coordinate 90,016 of NZ_JBMDIY010000011.1, read as the reverse complement.
ATACCTAATAAAGGAATACCTGAATTGCGAACAAAAGCAGCAGCTCTCAAAATCGTTCCATCGCCGCCAATACTAATCAGCATTTCAAAACTATTATCTAAAGTAGTACTTGGAGAAAAAGTTTTATACTCCTTTTTTACAAGCTGCTTATCGTAAAGCATGTCCAGAAAATTTTCCTCAATTACCATTTCTACATTATTAGAATTGAAAAACGAGAAAATGTCTTTTATAATAGGTTCGGTACTGTTTTGATAATATTGTCCGTAAATGGCTATTTTCATTCTTCTTAATTAGATAATGAGGAAATGTGTTAATTTGATAATTTATTAGTTGAGAACATTTTCTAATTTTCTCATTGACCAATTTTCTAATTTAAATATTAAGATACTTGTCTAAATAATCAGAACGTTCTTTTAAACTATTAATATAGGTGTCTTCCTGATGTTCTGAAATAATTTCATAGCCATATCTTCTATACGTCTGAATAATTTCATTCATCGCTCCCAAACCTATTTTTATGGTAATCTGTACATTTTCTACATCGGCTTCAGAAACAAAACAGCCTAAAATTTTACCATTATTGCTTTCTACAATTTGCGTTACTTCGCTCATTGAATAATCCAGAAGTCCTTTCTGAACAATAATAATTCCTCCTTGTTCTTTTAAAAATGGCGTTTCCTGAAAAAATTTCATAATATCTTCCATTTCATAATAGCCTATATAGCTGTTATTTTCATCAAGAATTGGAATAATATTAGTGTGATTTTTTGCAAAGACTTCCAGAACATCCAGCCAGATCATTGATTTTCTGGCAAAAAAGCGTTCTAAAGTGTATTTGTAGTCAATAGCTTTTTTATCGGTATCAAATGTTTCCACATCATCAGAAGAAATACTTCCAATGAAAATCCCATCTTCTAAAATCGGGAAATGAGAAAAATTTACATCGATGAAAAAGTCCTGAATCGAGGCTATCGTTTCCTGACTATCAATCGCTCTGAAATCATTTGTGATATAGTTTGTAATTTCTGTCATAAATCAATCGAAGATATTTGATGCAAAATAATCAAAAAATACCAAAAACTGCTGCGTTTTACTTTGTATTTTTGTCGTAACAAATATAGTGTTACTTGAATTAATTATCTATTTATATGACAAAGTTAAGTGTTAATATCAATAAAATTGCAACGTTACGAAATGCAAGAGGCGGAAATGTACCTGATTTATTAAAAGTTGCTGTCGATATTCAGCGTTTTGGAGGGCAGGGAATTACCATTCATCCGCGTCCGGATGAGCGTCATATTCGCTATCAGGATGCACGCGATTTAAAAGCAATTGTTACTACTGAATATAATATTGAAGGAAATCCGCAGCATAATTTTATTGATTTAGTTTTAGAATGCAAACCAGATCAGGTTACTTTAGTTCCAGATGCAATTGGAGCCATTACATCTTCTGCAGGCTGGGATACCATTAAAAATCAAGATTATTTAACCGAAGTTATTCAGGAATTTCAAAGAAACGGGATCAGAACATCGATTTTTGTTGATCCGGTTTTAGAAATTATCGAAGGAGCTAAAAAAACAGGAACGGACAGAATCGAATTATATACAGAAGCTTTTGCACATCAATACGATTTGGGAAATAAAAACGGAATCGATCCGTATGTAAAAGCTGCAGAATTAGCAAACGAATTAGGTTTAGGAATTAACGCCGGACACGATTTGAGTTTAGACAATATTCAGTTCTTCAAACAAAATATTCCGGGATTATTAGAGGTTTCTATTGGCCACGCTTTAATTTCAGAAGCACTTTATCTTGGTTTAGATAATGTTGTGAATATGTATTTGAATAAATTGAAGTAAGATTAAAATTAAAACAATTATAACCTGATGTAATTGGGTTATAATTGTTTATTTTCGCACTTTTCTTATTAAAATTAAGTGTCGAAATCTATTATTCTTTTTTTATTATTATCCTTTTCCAACCTTTTTGCACAGTCAAATGTTAGGATATCAGGAAATGTAAAATCATCCGAAAATCAAAATTTAATTGGTGTCAATGTTTCTTTTGAGATAAACCAAAAACAGCTGTATACTATTACAGATACTTTAGGTAACTTTTCAGAAAGCATTCCTTCAGGTAATTTGGTTCTAAAAATTAACCATTTAGATTTTATACCAAAAACTATTTATTGCAATCTTCAAAAAGACACCATACTTTCTATTGTTTTAGAAAAAGATATTTCGCTTTTAAAAGAAGTGATTATTTCAAATGATAAAAAAAGCGGCATCAAAACTTTATCTGGAGGAAAACTTTCGTTTAATTTAAAAGAATTAAACGCTGTTCCAACACTTTTAGGAACTACAGATATTATAAAACTTTTGCAGCTGACACCCGGAGTGCAAAATTCCGGAGATGCAAACGGTTATTTGTACGTGCGTGGCGGCGATCCTGGTCATAATGCGATTTTGTATAATGAAGCGCCCATTTATGGAATGTCTCATTTACTAGGGATTTTTCCTTTTTACAACGCAGATCATATTAAGGATGTGGAATTTGACAAATCAAGTTCGAATGCAAAATACGGCGGGCGATTAAGTTCGACAACAGTTTTAAACACCAATAAAAAATTACCATCAGAATTTTCGATTCAGGGAAATGCCGGAATTTTGGCATCGCAGGTAACATTGGCAGTTCCTTTAAATGATAAAACAGGATTTTATATTTCCGGAAGAAAAACTTATATAGATGAAGTTGTAGGCCCAATATTAAAATCTGGTTCAGAAAGCAATGATGTTCAGGACATGAAATATGGTTTTTCTGATGCGAATTTTACTTTTTTATCCCAAGTTTCTAAAAAGAATATGTTTTCATTAGACGCTTTTTTCAGCGGAGATGAATTGAAAATAAAAGATGAGAATCTGGCGCTGCGAACGAAATTAAAATGGAGTAACTTTACAGTTTCACCATCTTTAACCACAACATTTTCTCCAAAAGTAAGCATGTCTAATTCGGTTTATTTTAGTCATTATTCTAATGATTTAAGTATGGAACAGGCAACAATTCAATTTGGAGTTTCTTCTTTTGTGAAAGATTTTGGGTTTACAAATTCCGTTAGGTTTTCAATTCATAATATTCCATTTGAGTCAGGTTTGCAATATGTTTATCACAATTTGCAGCCTCAAAAAGTGAATGTAGAAAACCTGACAACACTTGATAATTATTCCCAAAGAATAATTAATGCCAATGAAGCAGCAATTTTTGTAAACGCAAAACCTAAGTTATTTGAAAATATAACGGCCGATTTAGGACTTCGAATTAATTATTATACTTCGGGATCAGACTCGTATTTGCATTTTCAACCGCGCGCTGTGCTGAATTATTATGCCAATGAAAAATATTCATTTTACGCTTCATATAATAGACAATATCAATATTTGAGTTTGATTACAACTTCAAGCGTTGGTATTCCAACTGATTTTTGGATTGCAAGTTCTGATGGAATAAAACCGCAATCGTCTAATGAATTTGCTATTGGTTCCAATCAAAATATTACCAGAAATTTTTCTTCTTCATTTGGCGGATTTTATCGTTCGATGAAAAACCTGCTGGAATATCCGTATGGAATAACGCAGTTTAATGAAATTACAACGTTAAAAAATGATTTGTATGTGGGAAAAGGAAAAGCATATGGATTTGAAATGATGCTCAAAAAAAGCAACGGAAAATTTACGGGCTGGCTGAGTTATACCTTAAGCTGGTCTGATCGAAATTTTGATGAACTGAATAACGGGAAAACCTATTTTGCAAAATATGACAGACGCCATAATCTTTCTGTTGTTGGAATGTATGATTTAAACTCAAAATGGAATTTTGGAGTTACTCAAATTTTTGGCTCCGGAAATCGGTTTACAATGCCAACTTCTTGGTACTTCATAAACAATAATCCTGTTAAAGAATATTCAGGATATAATAATGCGCAAATGCCGAATTATATTAGAACTGATCTTTCTGCCAATTATTATTTTATAAAAACGGCTAAAAAAGAAAGTGCTTTAAACTTTTCTATTTACAATGCATTCAATATTTCAAACCCGGTTTATGTTGTTTTAGATGTAGAAGTAAACGAAGACAAAAGCAAAGTTGTGGTAAAACAGGAAAAAAAGGTTTTATACCGAATTCTTCCTTCTGTTAGCTGGAGATTTAAATTTTAAAGATGAAAAAATATATACTATTTCTTTTTGCTTTAGTACTAACAAGTTGTTTAAAAGACGACTTTAGTGAACAAAAAAACTTGGAATCAAAAATAGTTGTTGAAGGTTGGATTGAAGAAGGTGATTTTGCCAATGTTTTACTGTCGAGCAGTATTCCGGTTACAGATGTAATTGATTCTACAAATGTTTTAAATCATGTAATTCGATCGGCAAAAATCACAATTTCTGACGGTCAGAATTCAGAAGTTTTAAGAGTGAAAAACGATAAAAACAGAATTCCTCCATTTGTGTATTTCGGGTCAACATTAAAAGGAGAAGCCGGAAAAGAATATTCTATTAAAATTGAATACCTAAATCGTGTTGTTGAAGCTGTAACATCAATTCCAAAATCAGTGCCGCTTAAAAGTGCAGAATATATAAAGAAGAATGCGATAGATACAACCGGCTATATTTTTGTAAAATTTGATGATCCACCAGCCGAAAAAAACTATTACCAAATCGCTACAAAAATTGACGGCGAAGAACCTATTTTTGTGCCTTCATTTTATGGAAATTTAGACGATAAAAATTTCGAAAGTTCTTCGGTTTCAGTGCAGATAAACAGAGGAGTTTTGTTGTTTCCTAAAACAAAATTTACCCCTTATTTTGCTGATGGAGACGTTATTTATGTAAAACTAAGAACTCAAACCAAAGAAGCATTAGATTTCTGGAACAGCTGGCAAAACGAAATCGTAAACAGCAAAAATCCTATTTACCCGTCAAACACAAGTTTAAAGTCGAATATAAAAGGCGGAATTGGAATTTGGGCAGGATATGGACAAAGTACTATAATTGTTAAAACACCTCCAAAAAAATAAAGCCGATTTGAAATATTCAAACCGGCTTTAAATTATATTTTTTTAAAACTATTTTTCTTCTTTATTAAAAGCACTAATAAAGTCTTCAAATTTAGTTTGGAAAGTATCAAATCCTTCAGAGAAGTAAGTACTCATAGATACTTCAGTATTATCATTGAATTTTAAATAATAATCTTCACCATAATATTGTACTTTAAACTCTTCGTTATAAGACCAGTAACCATCAGGATTCCATTGGTCAACTGTCCATACAGGTATGTTAGCATAATAGCTGTAATCCTCTGCAGAATGTTGTATAATATCTGCTATTTTAGTTCCATCTTTTTTAGAAACTAAAATCAATTTTATATTTTTATTAAAATTGACAGCACTTCCTTCAGAATATTTTTTCTCATATACATTTTTTGCTGTATAATAAGCTTTAAAATCAGTTTTAGGGTTTTGATAATCAGGATAATCAGGGTGTACTACGCTTTTTTCTAATGCTGCTTGATCTGCCGCTTCACTAACTAAATCCATATCGGCAACAATTATGAAATTATCCATTAATTGGAATAAACCATTTGCTTTACCTCTGTATTGAGTAAGTTCTTCATTAGTAAGTAATTTGTCAATTTCAGCATTACTTCCGGCATTAAAGTTAATTAGAGTTTTTCCGTTGTAAGTAAGAGATGCTTTTGAGGTATTTTGCGCTGCCTTAACACCACTCATTTCCCAAGTGTAACCATCGTTCAAAGTCATTTTGTATGCAAAATCAGTAGGGATTTCTTTTCCGTTTGCATATTTTGCAGTTTGTGTAAATGTAGCTGCTTGTGCATTGTCAATTGTTAAAACCGCATCAGCAGAAAGTGGAAGAAAGAAATAGTCAGTTATTTCTTCATCGTCATAATAATTAGTGGCGAATTTTACTTTTATGTCAGATGAAACACTTTTAGAAGTAAAAACAGCATTGTTTGCAGTTTGAGATTCTTTAGCAGGGAAAACAAATTTTAGCTCTGTAGTTGAAGCTGTTTTCACCCATTTTTCGTTGGTATTATTCCATGTATAAACACCATAGACACCAGAAACAGTTAAAATGTCTTCAATGCCATTATCATCTTTACCATCAAAAAGCTCAATTTGATCAACACCTAACAATCTTGATAAATTTTCTAATGCTTCAATAGCTCCAGAACTTTTCGTTTTGTCCAGCTCAGTAAGCATTTGATTAGCTTCAGCCTCTAATTTTAATTTTTGCTCACCAGGAGTTAATTTAGAATAAGGCTGTTTGATAATTGCAGCAATTTGCTCTTCTAATGATAATTCTGTTTCAGGTTTAGTAGTTTCGTCATTGCTTTCGTCGCTTGAACATGAAACCATAAGCTGCGAAGCAACTAATGATAATAAAAGGAATTTTTTAATCATAAAGGTGGTATTAATTAATTTGGATTTAAATCAAGTTTTTGGTTTTGATTTCGGGGCGCAAGATAGCTTATTTGATTTTATTAACTTTACGGGATCACGTAAAAATGTAAACTTTTTTCTATTAATATTAATTGTAAAAAATATCTTGAAGAATACATTCTGTTACAGATTAATTGATAAGTTTTTTACATTTGTAGTAGAATTTTAAAAGAAAAATTTAATGCTTTACTCAAAAATAGAAGGCGAAGGAAAACCATTTATCATCATGCATGGATTTCTTGGAATGTCTGATAATTGGAAAACGCTGGCAGGACAATATGTTGAGGCCGGATTTCAGGTTCATATTTTAGATTTAAGAAACCACGGACGCAGCTTTCATTCTGACGAATGGAGTTACGAAGCGATGGTTCAGGACGTATATGAATATTGTCAGGCAAATAATCTGACAAGAATTGATATTCTTGGACATTCGATGGGTGGAAAAGTGGCAATGCTTTTTGCGACAACACATTCTGATCTTGTAGATAAATTAATTGTGGCAGATATTGGACCGAAATTTTACAAACAGCATCATCAGGATATTTTGGCAGGTTTAAATGCAGTTGATTTTTCTGTAAAGCCAAGCCGAAATGATGTTGAAGCAATCGTCGCACAATATGTTTCTGATTTTGGAACGCGCCAGTTTTTATTGAAAAATTTATATTGGAAAGAACCCGGACAACTTGCTTTCCGTTTTAATTTGGAGGTTTTCAATAATAATCTCGATGCTATCGGGAAACCATTGGCAGAAAATTTAGTTTTTAATAATCCAACCTTGTTTATTAGAGGAGGAGAATCTGGATATATTTTAGATACAGATTTGGATGAAATAAGAAAACAGTTCCCCAATTTTAAATTAGAAACCATTCCAAACGCAGGACATTGGCTTCATGCCGAAAATCCTAAAATGTTTTTTGAACTGACAACCGAGTTTTTGAAAGAGTAATTTTTAAAATGCTTAAGCCATTAACAATATTAGGTAAATTGATAGTGCGCTATTAATTAAAGAAATCTTAAAAATAAGAATTCACTTACATGTAAACATTAAAATTTATAAATTTGCATTTTGAATTTTAATGTTTAATAATTTAATGGATTTCAATTTTTATAATTTATTTGACGAAAGTGGTTTAGGATTGATTTATTTGTATTCCTCTCCATTTTTTGCACTTTTGATTTTTGTCGAAATGCTCTTTAGTCATTTTGGTAAAAAGAACCTGTATACTAAAAATGACGTTTTTGTAAATGTCACATTTGCGGTGCTTAATTTTGCATTAGATTTTATAATGAAATTATTTGCTTTTGGAGTTATGTTTTTCTTTTTTCAACACCGTATTTTTTCTTGGAATATACATATTTGGTATTATTGGGCTGCTGTTTTTTTACTACAGGATTTCGCATATTATGTATTGCATGTTGTAGATCATAAATCAAGGTTTTTTTGGTCCGTACATATTACGCATCATAGCTCAGAATACTATAATATTTCTACCGGATTCAGGTCGCCTGTTTTCCAGCCACTTTATCGTTATTTGTATTTTTCTCCTTTGGCTTTTCTAGGTTTTAACCCTTGGCATATTATGGCGGCTTATGCATTGTTTCAGGTTTATGGAACTTTGGTACATACTCAAAGTGTAAAAAGGATGGGTATTTTAGAATGGATTTTAGTGACACCATCGCATCACAGAGTGCATCATGCCAGAAATATTAAATATTTAGACAAAAACATGGGAATGGCATTAATAATTTGGGATAGAATATTTGGGACTTTTCAAAAAGAAGAACCAGAAATACCCGTGAAATTTGGAATTTATCCAAAACGAAAAGATGATAGTGCTTTTGAACTTTTATTTTACGAATGGAAAAAAATGTGGAAAGATATTAAGCAGCCTAACATCGGTTGGCAAAACCGATTGAAGTATATGTTTTATGCTCCCGGCTGGAAACCAAACGGACAAGGAAAAACAGTAAAAGATTATCAAAGAGAATATGAATTGAAGCAAAATAAAATATTAAACTAGCCTGAAAATTTAATTTAAGAAACCATTTCTGAATAAATATAGGGTTAGAAAAAAATCATTACTTTTATTAAAATTTTAAAAGAAAAAGTTATGAAATTAATACTAAGACTTCTTGTCACGGCAGCTTTAGTCTTGTTGATCGCGAATTTTTTACCAGGGGTTCATGTTGCCAGTTTTGCCACGGCTGTTATAGTTGCAGTGGTTTTAGGATTGTTAAATGTTTTTATAAAACCAATTTTGGTAATATTAACTTTTCCGGTTACAGTTATTACGCTGGGGCTATTTTTACTGGTCATCAATGCTATAATAATTATACTCTGCACTTATATTGTGGGAGGTTTTGCAGTCGAATCATTCTGGACAGCATTATTTTTCAGTATTATTTTGTCTATTCTTCAGTCAATTACTTACAAAATATTAGGAGACGATAAATAAATCAAAATTAAAAGCACATAAACTGCTTCAAATACAATAAATTAAAAACTTGGTTGGGTTGCAAAAATTTTATAATTTTGCAACCCAATTTTATTATGTAAATTAAAGAAGAAGATGGATATTAAAAGAGTAGCAATAGACGCTGTAAACGAGACAATTGTATTGAACGTTGTTCATATGGATTATAAAGGTCAAGTGGCAAAAAGAATCAACGAAAAATTGCCTTTAGCGCAAGTAAAAGGATTTAGAAAAGGACAAGTTCCTAAAGATCTTGTTGAAAAACAATACGGAAAGGGTATTAAACAAGAAGAAATTAAAAAAGTAGTTGATTTGGCTTTAGAGCGTTTTATTCAATCTGAAAGATTAAATCTTTTAGGAACTCCTCTTGCTAAAGAAAACGAAAACATTGACTGGGATGCAGAAGAATTAACTTTTGAATACGAAATTGGTTTAGTGCCAAACTTCGAAATAGATTTAGAAGCTAAAAACAATATCGTAAAATATATCGTTACTGCTGATGATAAATTAATCGACGGACAAGTAGAGCGTATCCAAAAACAATTTGGAAAAGCAATTCCTCAGGATAAAGTTGAAGCTGATTCAGATTTAACAGGAACTTTTACAAACGAAGAAAAAGGTATCAGCAATACAACTACAATTTCTGTATCTACATTCAACAAAAAAGCCGGAGATAAATTCATCGGTAAAAAAGTTGGAGATGTTGTTAAAGTAAGCACAAAAGGTTTATTTGAAGACGATCACCAATTAATGGATTACTTAAAGGTATCTCATGATGATGTTCACGGTTTAGATATCGAAGTAAACTTTACAATTGAAGCTATCAACGGTGCTGAATTGGCAGAATTAAACCAGGAATTATTTGATAAACTTTTTGGTGAAGGAAAAGTAGCTTCTTTAGAAGACTTAAAAGCTAAAATTAAAGAAGATGCTGAAGCTCAATTTGCACAGCAAGCAGACCAAAAATTATTATTAGACGTTCAGGATTTCCTAATCGAAAATACAAAATTTGATTTACCGGCTGAATTCCTTAAAAAATGGTTACAAACTGTTGGAGAGAAAAAACTCTCTGCAGAAGAAGCTGAAGTTGAATACGCAAGATCTGAAAAAGGTTTACGTTTTCAATTAATTGAAGGAAAAGCAATGGCTCAAAGTAATATCCAAATTACATTTGAAGATTTGAAAGAGTTTACATCAAACGCTATCAGACAACAAATGGCTCAATTTGGACAAACAAACCCAACTGACGAAGAAGTTCAGGGAATCGTGGCTAGAGTTTTATCTAACCAGGAAGAAGTGAAAAGACTTTCTGAGCAAGTTGTAGCGGCTAAATTGTTAGATTTATTCAAAGAGAAAGCAAATCCAACAACTAAAGAAGTTACTTACGAAGAATTTATTGCAGCTTCTTACGGAGAATAATTTCTGAAAAATAATTATATTTGAGCGTCGGCAGTTTTTCTGCCGACGCTCTTTTTTTGTTTCAGGTTTATCTTGTTTCAGGTTTATCTTGTTTCAGGTTTCATGTTAGCCACAGAACTTGAAACTAAATTAACTTGAAACATGAAACAAAACAAAAAGAAGACAAATTGACATTCTTTAGAAATAGGTACAACCTTTGATGGAGAATAATATATTAAATAAAGTAAACTTAGAACAGATACATATGAACTACGGTAAAGAATTCAAAAAATTTGCTACAAAGCACCAAGGAGTAAACGCTATGTACTATGACAAAATCATAGCTGCGATGAACCCAACGAATATGACTCCATATATCATCGAAGAACGTCAGTTGAATATTTCTCAATTAGACGTTTTTTCAAGATTAATGATGGACAGAATTATCTTTTTAGGAACTGGTATCGACGACCAAATCGCTAATATCGTTCAGGCTCAGTTATTATTTTTAGAAAGTGCTGATGCATCAAAAGATATCCAGATTTATTTAAATTCTCCTGGAGGAAGCGTTTACGCAGGATTAGGAATTTATGACACAATGCAATTTATTAAACCAGACGTAGCTACAATTTGTACAGGTATGGCAGCTTCTATGGGAGCAGTTTTATTATGTGCAGGAGCAGCAGGAAAACGTTCGGCTCTGCCACATTCACGAGTAATGATTCACCAGCCATCTGGAGGAGCACAAGGTGTTGCAACAGATATGGAAATCAACTTACGTGAAATGTTGAAATTAAAAGATGAATTATATCACATCATTTCGCAGCATTCAGGACAAACCTTTGACAGAGTTCACAAAGACAGTGAGCGTGACTACTGGATGATCGCTGAAGAAGCAAAAGAATACGGAATGATTGATGAAGTATTAAGAAGAAGCTAATTTTTTTAAGCTTCTAAGTTGCTAAGAGGCTGAGAATCTAAGTGTTCTTTGTAATTTAAAATCAAAATAAAAATCAAATATTAAGCTGTAAAGACGTTAAGTTTTAAAGTTTTAGATAAAAAAAGCTTAGAAACTTAGTATCTTTGCAGCTTAGTAACTTAAATAAAGAATGGCAAAAGTAGTATTAGAATGTTCGTTTTGTGGAAGAAAAAAGCCAGAAACTAATTTATTAATTGCTGGTATTAATGCACATATTTGTGATAAGTGTATTGAACAGGCACACGGAATTGTTCTAGAAGAATTAAAATCAAGCGGAAGCGCGAAACTTGTTGGCGACTTAATTTTAAAGAAACCAAAAGAAATCAGAGCTTTCCTGGATCAATATGTTATTGGTCAGGACCAGACAAAAAAAGTAATGTCGGTTGCGGTTTACAATCACTACAAACGTTTAATGCAGCAGCAATTAGACGATGAAGTAGAGATTGAAAAAAGTAACATCATTATGGTTGGTCAAACCGGAACAGGAAAAACATTGGTTGCTAAAACAATTGCAAAAATGTTAGACGTTCCTTTGGCTATTGTTGATGCAACAGTATTAACAGAAGCTGGTTATGTAGGAGAAGATGTTGAAAGTATTTTAACGCGTCTTTTACAAGCTGCCGATTATGATGTAACCAAAGCAGAAAGAGGAATCGTATTTATTGATGAAATTGATAAAATTGCCCGTAAGAGCGATAATCCGTCCATAACACGTGACGTTTCTGGTGAAGGTGTACAACAGGCTTTATTGAAACTTTTAGAAGGAACAGTTGTAAACGTACCGCCAAAAGGAGGACGTAAACACCCGGATCAAAAATTTGTTGAGGTAAATACACAAAACATCCTGTTTATTGCAGGTGGAGCTTTTGATGGAGTAGAACGTATTATTTCTAAACGTTTAAACCGTCAGGCAGTTGGATATTCTACTTCTAAAAATGTGGACAATATCGATAAAAATAACCTGCTTCAATATATTATTCCAAAAGACATTAAAGATTTTGGTTTAATTCCGGAGATCATTGGTCGTTTACCGGTATTGACGCATATGGATCCTTTAGATAAAGAAACACTACGTGCTATTTTGACACAACCTAAAAATGCATTGGTAAAACAATATCAGAAATTATTTTTAATGGATGAAGTTGAGTTTACAATTACAGATGAAGCTTTAGATTTTATTGTAGATAAAGCATTAGAGTACAAATTAGGAGCACGTGGATTACGTTCGCTTTGCGAAGCAATCTTGACAGATGCAATGTACGAACTGCCAAGTTCTGACGATAAAGTTTTAGTAATCGATAAAGATTATGCAGAACATACTTTAAGTAAAAACTTATTGAAGCGAATGGAAATTGCTTCGTAAATTTCATACCACTTTGTCAAAGTTTAAACTTTGACAAAGTTTCACTTTTAAACCTGTTCATTTATTTGAGCAGGTTTTTTTATACTTTTAAAGTAAGATTTCCGTTTTAGATTTTGTGTAAATTGTAAGCATGAAAAATATGATTTTTGTAATTGGTTTAGCCTTGATTTTATCTTGTAATCAAAAAGATAAAAATGAAATGTTGGTTTCTAAAAATGAAAACAAAATAGAAGTAATTGAAAAAGAAAAACCTCGTGTTGAAGTTGATTACAGTAAATTTTATAAAGAAGCAAAACAATACTGTCTTCAAAATAACCTGAATAAAGATAAATTTATTCTAATCGATCTGGGATTGCATTCTGGTTTAAAGAGATTTTTTATTTACGATTTTAAGAAAAATCTAGTTGTAAAATCATCTATGGTAAGTCATGGCTGCGGCGATAACAGATGGGGCGGAACACTAACTAAAGAGAAACCGCAGATTAGCAACGAATTCGATTCACATTGTTCCTCGCTGGGTAAATATGTTATTTTAGACCGAGGCGTAAGTCAATGGGGAATAAAAGTCAATTATATTTTACAGGGAAAAGACAAAACTAATTCAAATGCAAGAAACCGTGCCATAGTTTTACATTCCTGGGAAGCAGTTCCGGAAAATGAAGTTTATCCCGAAGGAACGCCGGAAGGCTGGGGCTGCCCGGCAGTTTCAAACGAAAGCATGAAAGAAATCGACGAATTATTAAAATCAAATAAAAAAGTCCTGATGTGGATTATTAAATCGTAAGTCTTCAAAATATTTTTTTTCTAATGAAAATTAAATGTCTTAAATAGCCCTGATCGAAACGGCATCCTTTTGCTGTGGGGTTCACAGTAAAAGATATAGTGTAGAGCAGGACTGAAGTTTCTTATGAAAAACGAAATTTCTGCTTCTAAAACTACTGAACCCTAAACTTCTCCCGATATTCAATAGGTTTCATGCCCACCATTTTATAAAATACCTTTCTAAAAGCTTTTGGATCGTTGTATCCGGTTTTTTCAATAATTTCTGAAATTGAAAGCTGCGTTTGTTCCAAATATTTTTTTGAACTTTCAACTCTAATATTCTGCAGATATTCAATTGGCGGAATTCCTGTAACTTGTTTAAAACGGCGTGTCATGTTTCTGGCACTTGTTGGAATATCTTTGGTAATTTCTTCCAGTTTTTCGATACTGTGATATTGGCTTTCAATTTTTTGCTGTAACATCGCCACCAAAGTATCATTATGCAAATGATTCGGTCTAAAAGTGCTAAAATAGCTCTGTTTGTATCGGTTTAAATCAATCGAGAAAATCTTGGCAATTTGCACTGCGATTTCATTTCCGCAATATTTTTGAACCAAAAGAATCAATAAATGAAACGTTGAGGTAGATCCGCCGCTCGTATACAAACTTCCGTCAGCTGTTAAAGTTTCTTCGGGTTTTAATTTCACCATTGGAAAAGCTTTTGTAAAAGCACTGCAAGCGTCAACATGAGTTGTTGCCAGTTTTTCATTTAATAATCCCGAAGCAGCAAACAAAAATGCTCCCGTACAAAAACTTGCTAATTCAGCCCCTGCCTGATGTTGCTTTTGCAGCCACGGAATAAATTTTTTATTCTTCGCAATCATTTCACTCATATTATCCGTAGTAAAAGCCGGAATCAAAATGAGTTCTAAAAGGATATCAGAATTCTCGATCGTATTAACTTCATATCCAAACAAACGTTCCTGATTGATTTGTTCTGCCAATTGAAAAACCATAATTTCAAATGGTTTATCAGCTGTCGGACTTAATTTATTTGCCGTTTCAAAAACTTCTAAAATTGCGGCTATACTTAATAATTTATAGTCGTGAGGAACGATTAAACCTACTTTCTTGCTCATGATTTTGTGGTTTTGTGGAGGATTAGCTTTATAGCAAAAGTAATAAAATTGTCTTAAATGCCCCTAAAGTTGACTTTTAATGTATCGCAAAGGACATTCTAAAATTCTAAATTTGTTTTAAATAAATTGTAACTTTATATATTATGGAAACGAAAATGTATTTAAATCTGGCTGTAAAAGAGCTGGATAAAGCGATAAAATTTTTTAATGAATTGGGTTTTCCTACGAATCCGAAATTTACAAATGAAAAAGGAGCTTGTATAATTATTGGTGAAAATATTAATTTAATGATTTTGGCAGAAGAGTTTTATCAGACTTTTACAGATAAGAAAATCTGCGATTCTCATACAACCAGCGAAGCCCTTATTTCTATTTCTTTAGGATCAAGAAAAGAAGTTGATGAAATGATTCAGAAAGCAGTTAAAGCTGGCGGGACTGATTATAAAAGAGAACAGGATTATGGATGGATGTACCAAAAAACTTTTCTTGACCCGGACGGACATCATTGGGAAGTTTTCTATATGGATGAAAGTCAGATTCCGGATCAGATGTAATTAATTTAAAATTTGACCAAAATGATTACAGTTCAAAATACAATTTATGCATCTATAGATAAAGTCTGGGATTTCTGGATTTCTCCAAAACATATTCAAAACTGGAATTATGCTTTTGAGGAATGGCACACGCCTTATGCAGAAAATGATTTACAGGTAAATGGTAAATTTAAATATGAAATGGCTGCTAAAGATAATAGCACAGGTTTTGATTTTGAAGGAGAATATACCCAAGTAGAAAAATTTCGATTAATAGAATATAAACTTTTGGACAACAGAACCGGAAGTATTCATTTTGAAGAACAAGGCAAAAAGGTAAAAATCACAGAAGTATTTGAACCAAACAAAGAAGATTCTGAAAGTATGCAGAAGCAATGGTGTCAGAACGTAATTGACAATTTTAAAAAATACGTTGAAAGTGTTGAATAAGTATAATTTTTAAATATATAAATAATGATAACATTACAGAATACAATTAACGCATCAATAAACAAAGTTTGGGATTTTTGGACATTACCGGAACATATTACAAAATGGAGTTTTGCTTCTCCGGACTGGCACACGCCTTATGCCGAAAATGATGTAAAGCAGGGCGGAAAATTCAAATCAACAATGGCCGCAAAAGACGGAAGCATGAGTTTTGATTTTGAAGGAGAATATACTTTCGTAGAACCAAACAAAACCATAAAATACGTTATGGCCGACGGAAGAAAAGTTGAAATTACCTTCAAAGAAACTTTAGACGGCGTAGAAGTAACAGAAAGTTTCGACCCGGAAACTCAAAATCCAGAAGAAATGCAGCGCGGAGGATGGCAGGCAATTTTGGACAACTTTAAAAATTATGTAGAGAATAATTAATTCTTTAATAGGTTCAAAGTGACAAAGCGACAAAGTAACAAAGGTTTCCCCTAATCTTAAATTAACTTACATCACTTATATGGTTTAAAAAAAAATGTTTAACGAAAATATCAAAGAATGACGAAACAAATATGGTTAAATCTGCCTGTGAAAAGCGTGGCAAAAGCAAAAGATTTTTTCTGGAAAATAGGCTTCTCTTTTAATGAGCAGCACGATACACCAAGTTCAACCTGCATGGTTGTGGGTGAATCACATTTTGTAGTAATGCTGTTTGAAGAATCACTTTTTGAAGGTTTTTCGCAAAACAAAATAACCGATACAAAAGCAAGTTCTGAAATTTTGATTTCAATTGATGCCGAAAGTAAAGAAGAAGTTGATGAACTGGCTCAAAAAGTTCAGGATGCGGGAGGAACTATTTTTTCTTCTCCAGCCGAAAGTCAGGGATGGATGTACGGCTTTGGTTTTGCCGATATAGACGGACATCGCTGGAATGTTTTATTTATGGATTTTACTAAACTATCTTAATTATGGAAACGTTAGAATTTAAAATTAGAATTAAAGCCCCGGCTCAAAAAGTTTGGGATGTTTTATGGGAGGATGAAACTTATAGAAAATGGACAAGTGTTTTTTGCGAAGGATCTCATACCATAAGTACTTGGAACGAAGGCGATAAAATACATTTCATGACACCAACCGGAGAAGGAATGTATAGTATAATTGAAACAAAAACGCCAAACGAATATATGGCT
This sequence comes from Flavobacterium sp. FG68, assembly GCF_057808895.1. Taxonomy (NCBI): domain Bacteria; kingdom Pseudomonadati; phylum Bacteroidota; class Flavobacteriia; order Flavobacteriales; family Flavobacteriaceae; genus Flavobacterium; species Flavobacterium sp. FG68. The sequence goes on along the minus strand of NZ_JBMDIY010000011.1, from coordinate 73,226 downwards.
TTTAAGCATATAGGCGAAATAAAAGATTTTAAAGAGCAGCCTCTCGATGAAGAAACAAAAAAATGGAGCGGCGCAATGGAAACTTATCGATTAATTCCAGATGGTGAATTTACAGATTTGATTGCTCGTAACGATTCGGGTGAAAAATATGTCGATTATTTCAAAGATGTTTTTCCCAGAGGTTTAGAGGTTGTGAAAGAACTTTCAGAGGAAGGGAAATAGAAGAAAGAAAAAAGATTATAGAATAAAGAGAATAGAATAAAGAGAATAGAACAAAGAGAATAGAACAAAGAGAATAGAACAAAGAGAATAGAACAAAGAGAAGAGATTAAATTTTATAACTATAGCAAAGGACAACAATTTATAATTTACAACTCACAATTAAAAAAAATATCATGGCAACAGTAAACCCTTATTTATTATTTAACGGAAATTGCGAAGAAGCATTTCTATTTTATAAATCCGTTTTTGGCGGAGAATTTCCTTATATCGGAAAATTTAAAGAAATGCCAAAAGAAGAAGGCTGTGACGAAGTTTCAGCAGAAGATGCAGAAAGAATTATGCACGTTTCCCTGCCAATTGGAAATACAATTTTAATGGGAAGTGACAGCTCTACAAGATTTGGAGATTTACCTTTTGGTGAAAATTTTTCAGTTTCAATTAATACAGACAGCACAGAGGAAGCAGACCGAATTTTTAACGGACTTTCGGCTGGAGGTAAAATTGAAATGCCTTTAAATAAAACATTTTGGGGCGCTTATTTCGGAATGTTCAAAGATAAATTCGGTATAAACTGGATGGTAAACTTTGACGAAAATATGCAAAACAAATAATTAAAAAGTTACGTTATTCTAATAGCGGAGCATAATTGTTAAATTACTCAGGAAAGCGCATGAATATGCGCTTTTTCTTTGCAAAAAAAACAATGATTATTCTTTTTTATCACCAAGAGATTGCCGATTTTTGTCGCTCGTAAATAATAAAGATAAAATGGCAATAGAAGATAAAGAGATTATTTTATTAAAAGTTTCAGGACACGATAAAATAGGGGTGACGGCAGGTTTAACAGCTGTATTGGCGGCATACGATGCTAATATTTTAGATATTGGCCAGGCCGACATTCATGATACATTATCTTTAGGTATTTTATTCGAAATCGAAGCGGGTTCATCTTCAGGACCAGTTTTAAAAGACTTGCTGTTTAAAGCTTACGAATTAGAAATTAAGGTAAAGTTTATTCCAATTTCTATCGAAGATTACGAAAAATGGGTAAAATCACAATCTAAGCAACGATACATAATCAATATTTTAGGCGAAAAACTGGCAGCTTCTCAATTAGCAGCAGTTACTAAAATAATGTCAGATCAAAATTTAAATATCGATTCTATTATACGTTTAACGGGAAGAACTTCGATTGTAGAAAAAGAAGAATACCCACGTTCATGTATTCAGCTATCTGTAACGGGCGAAATTGTAAATAAAATTGTCATGACGGCAAGTTTTATGGAAATTTCAAGAACCTTAAACGTTGATATTTCTTTTCAGGAAGATAATATTTACAGAAGAAACCGTCGTTTGGTTTGCTTCGATATGGACTCGACTTTAATCCAAACCGAAGTTATTGACGAATTGGCAGAACTAAATGGAGTAGGCGCGCAGGTAAGAGCCATTACAGAATCGGCGATGAATGGCGAAATTGATTTCAACGAAAGTTTCAAACAGCGTATGGCTTTATTGGAAGGTTTGAGCGAAGACGTTTTGCAAAATGTTGCCAAAAACTTACCAATTACACAAGGTGCACATCGCTTAATGAAAGCCTTAAAATATTACGGATATAAAACCGCAATTCTTTCTGGAGGATTTACTTATTTTGGAGATTATCTTCAAAAAGAATTGGGTATCGATTATGTTCACGCCAATCAATTAGAAATTAAAGACGGTAAACTAACCGGAAAATATCTAGGCGATATCGTAGACGGACAAAAAAAAGCCGAATACCTAAAAGCAATTGCCGAAAAAGAAGGAATTCACATTAACCAGACTATTGCAGTTGGCGACGGTGCAAACGATTTACCAATGCTAAACTTAGCTGGTTTAGGAATCGCTTTCCACGCAAAACCAAAAGTAAAAGAAAGTGCTTCAACCTCAATTTCAAGTTTAGGACTTGATGGTGTTTTATATCTTTTAGGTTATCACGACAGATATATTGATATGATGTAATACTAGTTTGTCACCCTGAGCGAAGTCGAAGGGCTTTCATGTCGAAAAGGGCTTCAACTTCGCTCAGCCTGACAAAATGAGAAAAAATCTGTGTAAATCTGCGTTTTCGCAAAGCGAATCCGTGTGATCTGCGTGCTTTTACACTTCGTCTATAGTGACAATATTGAGAAATCTTAGCAGCTTAGAATCTCAGAATCTTAATAATGGCATGCCCCTCCGGGTCGGGCTATACGTTCCAATCTTTTGCGTCTCGTTAAAGAAACGAGACACAAAAGGATTTCCTCTTCTATCCCTCATGCGACTCAGTGGAATTAACGTTTTTAAGAGAAAATAAATTAAAAATAAATTAAGATCAATTGCCTCCGGCTTTAGCTGGAGGAATAAGAATTGACAAAGATTAAGGCTTTAGCCAAATTCTACGTTGCTAATAATTTGGCTAAAGCCTAGCTTTGATATAAATTATAAACCCCTAGCTAAAGCTAGGGGCTATTGAAAATTTGTATAGAATCTATATTGAAATTCGTGCTAATTCGAGAAATTCGTGGCGAACCAAAAAAATCACATCTCCTTCAACTGCTCCAAATAATCTCTCTGATTCGAAAGCCTCGGAATCTTATGCTGACCGCCCAATTTATCTCTTTCTTTCAACCAGTCATAAAACAAATTTTCCCTGGCGACATTAATCACTAAAGGATTTAAAGTCATATTGTTGTAACGTTTCGCTTCATAATCAGAATTTAAAGTCTGCAGGGTTTCATCCAGAACTTTTTGGAAAAGACCAACGTCGGCAGGTTTTTGTTTGAATTCAATCATCCATTCGTGAGCACCTTTTTCTTTGTCCTGCATAAAAATAGGAGCAACCGTATAATCGATAACTTCTGTTTGAGTAATTTCGCAGGCTTTCGCAATGGCCTGATCCGTGTTTTCGACCATTAATTCTTCTCCAAAAACATTAATATGATGTTTGGTTCTTCCTGTAACTCTAATTCTGTATGGATTTAACGAAGTAAAACGAACCGTATCGCCAATTAAATAACGCCATAAACCAGAATTTGTCGTAATAACAATGGCGTAGTTTTTATTCAATTCAACATCGGCCAAACGAATCACTTTTTGATCTGTAGATCCAAAAGTTTCCATCGGAATAAATTCATAGAAAATCCCATAATCCAGCATCAGCAATAAATCACTTGAATTGTTTAAATCCTGAATCGCAAAAAAACCTTCAGAAGCATTATAGATTTCGTAGTATTTAAAATCTTTGCTTGGTAAAATTTTCTTGTATTGTTCTTTATAAGGAGAGAAACTCACACCGCCGTGAAAATAAACTTCAAGGTTTGGCCAAAGTTCCAATAAACTTTGTTTGCCCGTATTTTCCAGAACTTTATTCATTAAAACCAGCATCCACGAAGGAACTCCTGCAAAACTGGTTACATTTTCATTTTTGGTTTCATTAATAATCGCCGCGATTTTAGTTTCCCATTCGCTCATTAACGAAGTTTTACTGCTTGGCGTACTGCTGAACTCGGCCCAAATAGGCATATTTTCAATCAAAATTGCCGACAAATCGCCAAAAAAAGTATTGTTGTTTTCGTAAATCTGAGAACTTCCGCCCAAGCGTAAACTCTTTCCTAAAAACAATTCAGAATCCTCATTATTATTCAAATACAAACAAAGTAAATCCTTACTTCCTTTATAATGACAATCTTCAAGAGCTTCGTTACTTACCGGGATAAATTTACTTTTAGCATTTGTAGTACCGCTCGATTTGGCAAACCATTTAATAGGCGATTCCCAAAAAACGCCTTGTTCACCCTGACGTGTACGTTCGATCAAAGGCTGTAGTTCTTCATAACTTGCAATTGGAACTCTCTCTGCAAAAGTCTGATAAGAGTTTATCGATTCAAAATCATATTTTTTTCCAATAACGGTATTTTCAGATGCCAATAATAAATTATGCAAAAGTTCTTCCTGAACTTCATTTGGGTATTTTAAAAAAAGTTCGATTTGATGTATCCTTTGTTTGAGGACCCAGGAAGCGAAAGAATTTATTATTGATAAAGGCATGAGTGTTTTTTAGGTTTTAGATTGCTGATTTTAAATTTAGGTTTTACGATTCATGTAAATCGGAACTTAAAATTTGAATATCAAGCAACAAATAGTAACTTTGTCATTGTATCAAAAATAGTGTTTTTTTGTAATAAAAACCACTACTTATAAACTAAAGATTAACTCAAAAAATAAGAGCAGTCTAAAATCTAATATCTAAAATCTACAATTAATCCTAATGACATATCAAGGCGTACTTACAAAAATGCAGACTGAATTTGGAAACCCAATTCAATATTATTTAGTTTTCGAAGATAGTTTCTTGAATGTGAATCAATTATTAGATAAAGAAATTGAAATTAGTTTTGCAGGTTTTCAATGTTTAAATTGTCAAAAGAAGAAAAAGATTTTTAGACAAGGTTTTTGTTATGACTGTTTTTACTCAAGCCCCGCTGTAGGCGACTGGATTATGAGACCTGAATTAAGTACTGCACATTTAGGAATTGCAGATCGTGATTTAGAATACGAACAAAAAGCGCAATTGCAGCCGCATGTTGTTTACTTAGCTTTATCGAGCGAAATAAAAGTAGGGGTAACGCGCAAAAGCCAGGTTCCAACACGCTGGATCGATCAGGGAGCGACACAAGCCATTGCAATTGTTGAGGTTCCCAACCGTTATTTGGCAGGAATTACCGAGGTAGCGTTAAAAGATCATTATGCAGATAAAACAAACTGGCGTAAAATGCTGCAGTGTACAGCAGAAGGATGTGACTTAATTTTTGAAAAGTCAAAAGTCGAAAACTTAATTCCGGCAGAAGTTAAGGAGTACTTTTACAGTCAGAAAAATGATTTATACGAACTAAATTATCCGGTTTTAAATTATCCGGCAAAAGTGGCTAGTTTGAATTTAGATAAAACGCCAGCTTTTCAGGGAAAACTTGTGGGAATCAAAGGCCAGTATTTAATTTTTGAAAATGGAACAGTTTTTAACATACGTGGTTCAGAAGGTTACGTTGTAAATATTAACGTCTAGTATTTTCTATTCTCTGTCGATTCTTAACAACTAATGGTCTATTGTTTGTCATTTGTTTTGTTAATTGTTGTAATTTTATTTCATTGGAAGGTCCAAAAATGGGAATAATTATAGATTTTATTACAATTTTGTAATAATTGCTTATTATTAGAATTTATTTTTGAGCAAAAAAAGAGGCTAAATTTGGAAACATGTAAAAATGGTGTTTTAAACAATTTATGCTTCATTTTTTAGCTAAAATGTTTTTTGCTGTTTCCAAAAATAATCTCGAAATAAATACCACAATGAGTAGCTTAAAAAAAGTTAGCATTAACAAAGTCAGGCGTAACCTAATGCGCATATTAACCAAAAATATTGGTAGTGCAAACATTAGTAAAGGCGGAACTATTGATAAAAGCAAAATTAAAAAAGTACTAATCTGCAGGCCAAACGGCAGACTTGGAAATATGCTTTTAGTTACACCGCTTATTCAGGAAGTCTCTGCCGTGTTTCCGGGTGTAAAAATCGATTTGTTTGTAAAAGGGACACTGGCCCCAATTGTTTTTGAAAAGTATGATAATGTCGATAAAATAATCGATCTCCCTAAAAAACCTTTCAAAGACTTAGTCAAATATTTTAAAGTCTGGACTTTAATAAAAAAACAGAATTACGATCTTGTAATAAATGTTGATCAAAATTCTTCTTCGGGCCGCTTAGCCGTTCAATTCTCAAATGCTAAATATAAATTTTTTGGAGATCTTCCTGAAAATGTGCAGTCCAATTATGACGATCATGAGCATATTGCAAAATATCCCGTTTATAATTTAAGATATTTTCTAAGTCAATTTGGTATTGAAGATAAAAAAGAACCAGTACCGCTTCTGGATTTAAAATTGACTCAGGAAGAAATATCAAAAGGAAAAGAAATTCTCAACAACATTGTTGATGAACAAAAAAGAACCATCGCAATTTTTACTTTTGCAACCGGAGAAAAATGTTATTGCGTTGAGTGGTGGGAAAAGTTTTATGCTGCTTTAAAAAATGAATATCCAGATTATAATATTTTCGAAGTTTTGCCAGTTGAAAATGTTTCTCAAATTGATTTTCAGGCGCCTTCATTCTACAGTAAGGATATTCGTGAAATAGGTTCCGTATTAGCAAATGTAGATGTTTTTATAGGTGCAGATAGTGGAATTATGCATTTGTCAAGTGCTTCAAAAGCTCCAACTGCTGGTTTATTTTCAATTTCAAGTTTAAAAAAATATCAGCCATACGGAAATAACAGCGTAGGAATTGATACCAACCAATTAACAGTTCCGGATTATATAAATGCCATAAATAAGATATTGAATCAATAAATTCAAATCAGATTGCTATAAAAAGAAACTGCTCCCGAAAGTAATTTCGGGAGCAGTTTTTTATTTTGACTAAAACTTATTTTTTCTTTTTGAAAAGCCCGTTGAGTAAGTCCGTTGCTTTTTTAGTAGTTTCCTGAGTTTTTTGTTCTTTCTCCGTTTTAGCTGCCTGAGTTGTGTCTTTCGCTTTTGTGTTTTTATTAATTAAATCAGTTAAAGCAGAAGCGCCTTTTTGAGTCAGTTTTTCTTTTTGCTGATTTGCCACTTGCGATGCTAAACTAGTAACGGCACTTTTCATATCTGTAGTAATTTTTGGATTTGAAAAGTTTCCTCCAATAACAGCATTGATTGGAATATTTTCCAGTTTCGCCGCATCTGCAGGAGACAATTTAGAAAGAAAAGCATTTGCTTCGCTTCCTAAATATTTAGCAGGAACATCAAATTTTAAATTGTAATTCATAGTCTGGTCAAAACCGTGAGTTCCGCCAACTGTTACTTTAATATCCTGATATTTAATGTCGAAAGGTTTTACGTTTACTTTTCCATTTTCAAAAGTTAAGGCAGCTTTAATATCATTCAAATTCAGTTTATTCATATCAAGGAATTTAATGTTTGAAGTCAATGAATTTAATACCGTTGAATTTTTAGCATTTATCGTTGTAGAAAGTAATTGACCAATTAAATCCCCAGAAATAGATTTTAAATCAGGCGTTAATTCCTTATCATCTAAATTTCCGTTTAATTTAATAGTCGAATTTAATTTACCATTAATAATTCCGGCAATTGGAGCAATTTTTTTCATCATGTCTAACTGCGTAAAAGTCTGCGCAATATCAACCTGATTAAAACCTAAATTCATATCAAACGTTGGCACTTTTGCTTTTGTTGAAACAGATCCTGTCAAACCAATTGTTCCGCCAAAAATGGACGTTTTAAAGTTCTCTAAAAGTGCTTTTTCATCTTTAATAATCAATTTTCCGGAAACATCTTTCAGTTTTAAATTGTCATATAAAACAGTTGTCGCTTTTGCATTTAAAGTACAGTTCAGGAAAGCTGGAATTTTCATCGCTTCCGCTGGTTTAGCAGGCGTTTTTTCCTCTGTTTTAGCAGGCTCTCCAGAAGTCATAAAATCATCAACAGCTAATTGATTTGAACTCATGTTGAAGTTTCCTTTAAGTTCTTGTTTCTTAAACATAAAACCGTAGAAATTCTCTAAAACTCCGTTGATGGCAATATCACTTTTTCCTGTTGTAGCATTAAATTGTTTCAGGTTGATTGTGCTTGGATTAAATTCAACCAAAGCCGTGCTGATATTCATTGATTTATTGTTTTCATCAGTATATTTAAATCCTGATAAACTCATAGTTCCGGCATTTTTGATGTTTTGATATTGGCTTTTTTCTACAGATGCCATATCAAAATTGGTAGTAACATCAGCTTTTAAAATACCTGCCAAAGGTTTATCCATTTTAATTGGGTACGCTTTTGAAAGATTAGCTAAATTGATAGTTCCTTTTAAAGCCGCATTTACAAGCGGATTAACGGTAATGTTTCTAACATTTGCTTTAGCGCTAAAAACATCCTGATCGATTCTAAAAGATAGTTTGTCTAGGTTTACATAAGTATCGTTTAGAATTCCGGTTTCGTTGATAATTTTAGTATCAATTACAATATTCTGAACTGATTTTGGTAAGTTCGGATATTGGAACGATGCGTTGTTTGAAGCAATGGCAATGTTGAATGCAGGAACTGTAGTGTCTGTTAATTTTCCTTTTGCAAAACCAACAACAGTAAAGTCTCCGGTTGTTTTTACGCCGTCAAGACTTGATGCGTAAGCAGAAGGAATTAATCCTAAGAAATTAGTAAACGACGAAGTTGGCGTTTTAAATTTCAGGTCATAAATCTGACCCTCTTTAACCATTTGAATAAATCCGTCAAACTCTAACGGCAATTGGTTAATTAAAGCTTTATTTTCTTTAAAAGTATATTTACTTTGCTCTAAATCAATTCCTAAAACAGCGTCTAAAGTCAGTTTTATATTTTTCATATAATTAACTTTATCCATATCTAAAGATACGTTTGCTGTAGTTTTTGTATTTAAATCCAGTTTTGAATTGGTAAAATCTCCGGTTCCTTCATGATTTAAACTATCAATAACCATTTTAATTTTTGAACCCTGATCGATATATCTAAAGGTAAAGTTCTCGATTTTATAGTTTTGGATTTTTAAAGAAAGCGGACTGCTTTTTTCATCCGTTTTGTCTTCTTTTTTGTCTTTTAAGGCAATATCAAAGTTTCCAACACCATCTTTATTAAAGATAATGTTGATTAAACCGTTTTCAGATGTAATTCCCTGAATGTTTAAAGGTTCGTCTTTTCCTTTAAAAAGCTCTTTAATGCTCATATTAAGGTTTAATTGTCCTAATGATACCAAAGTATCTCCTTCAAAAGGTGCTTTGTTGATAATCACTAATTTTTCGATTCCAACCGCAGCATTCGGGAAATTTTTGAACAAGCTTAAATCAGCATCGGCAAAGCTGACTTTTGCATCAACACTTTCGTTGATGGCTTCGGCAATTTTTGCTTTGATCTGGTCTTTAAAGAAATACGGAATGGCAAATAGAGCGGCCACAAAAACCACTAGAACAATGGCAGTTACTTTTAAAATTTTCTTTAACATATTTATAGATTTGAGGTTTATTTTTTGAAAATTGACTCTTGCAAAAATAGTTTTTTTATTGAAGTACGGCGATAAAATTTTCTTAATATTGTAAGAAAATTATGTTAGTATTAAATAAAAAAAATCCGCTTGATACTTTTCAAACGGATTTAGTTTTTTATTGTTGTAACTATTTTTTAATAAAGGAAACAATCTTATGGACTAAGGTTTCAGAAATGGGAAGAGTTTCATTATTATAACTTTCCATATTCGCCTTTTGATCGCCGTCGATTATTTTCATGATATGATTCATTTTATCTACAATGACCAATTCTGAATTAGCTTTAGCCTTCGATAAGTTTTCGGCATCTTTAACCGAAACTTGTAAATCATTATTTCCCTGAATAATTAAAACAGGAATCGTTAGTTTTTTAATTTCTGTCTGTGGATCGTATTTAAACCACGAAATCAAATACGGTTGAATACTTGCCCTGAAAAGCGAATTTAAAAGCGGATCGACTTTGTTTACTTTATTACCGCCTTTTAAACTATCAATAATAGGAAACGTCATATCCTCAATTTGCTTGTTTGATTTAGAAGCAATTTGCGTCTTTATCAGTTTATCTGCAGATTCTCCGGCTCCCGCAATCGAAACAAATTTGTTGGCTTTTGCGCTGGCAATCATTCCTATTAAAGAACCTTCGCTATGACCAATAACCGTTAATTGTGTAAAACGTTTGTCTTGTTTCAAATAGCTAATCCAGCTTTTTACATCTTCGGTATAATTTTCAAAAACCAGACTAGATTCTGCTACTGCCGATTTTTTGCTTTCGCCAATGCCGCGTTTATCAAATCGTAAAGATGCAATTCCGTTTTTAGCTAATTCTTCTGATAGCATTTTTAAGGAATTGTTTTTCATCATCGAATTATTTCCGTCTCGGTCTATTGGGCCAGAACCAGCAATAATCAATGCAACCGGACATTTTTTTATTCCGTCTGGAACAGTAAGCGTACCAAAAATCTGATCATTATTGATTTTTAAAATAGCGGGTGTTTCTTTAAAAGTATCTTGTTTCGGGCTTTGTGCATTTACGTATGTCAGAAACAAAACGGTTAAAAACAGAATTATGTTTTTCATCTTTAAGTGGAATTATTTAATGTTTATTCCGAAAGGCATCATGGCCTGAACTCCTTTTTGTCTCTGGAATCTTTTTACTTGCTCGATAAGCAAATAATTTTCTTCGCCAATTTCTTCTTTTATAAAAGCTTCCTTAGATTGTGCAAAAGGCAGATTACCCATTAAATCACCAAATGTTTTTTCGTATTCAGGATAGTTTTGTGTGCTGTAATCTTTGATTTTAGCAATTTTTGCAGCCTCTGCAATAGCATCATTCAAACCTCCAATTTTGTCAACTAATCCAATTTTCAACGCTTCAGACCCAGACCAAACTCTTCCTTGTGCAATAGAATCTACTTGTGCAAAAGTCATTTTTCTTCCTTCGGCAACATGCGTTACAAAAGTTTTGTAAATCTGTTCAACGCCTTCCAGTGTAAAAGCTTTGAATTTTTCATCAACCGGAACAAACGGACTGTAATTTGCTGAGTTTTCGTGTGTTTTTACCTGCTCTGTATTAATTCCTAATTTGTTAGCAAGCGGCGTAAAGTTTGGTAGTACTCCAAAAACCCCGATAGAACCTGTAATCGTATTGCTTTCTGCAAAAATTTTATTCGCATTACAAGCGATATAATAACCTCCTGAAGCAGCATAATTCCCCATTGAAACAATTACCGGTTTTACTTTTTTGGTTACTTCAATTTCTCTCCAGATTAAGTCAGAAGTCAGTGCGCTTCCGCCCGGGCTGTCAATTCTTAAAACGATCGCTTTTACATCTTCATTTTTTCTGGCTTCTTGCAGCGAACGGCGCATTGAGCCTTCGCCAATAACATTTACATCGCCTTCGCCGCCGGCAATTTCGCCCTGAGCGTAAATAATTGCAATTTGATCAGTAGCAACATTGGTTAATGCCGTTGTTACATTATTTTGAGTATAATCTAAAATCGAAATTTTATTATAATCTTCGTCGTCTTTAACTTTCAAGGCTTTTTTTATAGCATTGTGATACACATCTTCATAAGCTACAATATCAATTAAATGCTGTGTTTTTGCCATTTGTGGAGTTCTGGCTAATAAACCGTTTGCAATTTCATTTAATTTATCAACTGGAATGTTTCGGCTTTTTGAAATATCGCTGCAAACTGTTGACCAAATCGAATTTAAAAGTGCGGTAACTTGTTCTCTGTTCGCATCGCTCATTTTGTTTTCTAAAAATGGCTCAACGGCACTTTTGTATTTTCCGTGACGAATCACTTCCATGTGGATTCCTGATTTTTCCTGGAAATCTTTAAAGAACATAACTTCAGACGAAAGTCCTTTAAAGTCTAAATCTCCAGCCGGATTCAAGTAAACAACGTTGGCTACAGAATTTAAATAATATTCTTTCTGCGAATACGTATTGGCGTAGGCCCAGACAAATTTTCCTGATTTTTTAAAACTTTCCAGAGCATTTCTCAAATCTTTATATTGTGCAAGTCCAAGAGAAGACTCGTCATTTAAGATTGAGATTCCTTTAATATTATCGTCTGTTTCTGCCGCTTCAATTGCATTGATAACATCGGTTAAACCAACACTTTTTTTATCTGAAAAAACAGTTACCCACGGATCTTTATATTTTCCGGCATAATCGTTATTGATCTGCTTTAAATCTAATTCGATAACAGAATCATTTTTAACCGAAACCTTGTCATCTCCGCCAAAAATGGCCCCAATTAGGATTACTCCAAAAAAGAAGAGCATGATAAATACAAAAATACCAATAACTGTGGCAATTACATTTCCTAAAAACTTCATAAGTATATTTTTTTTAATAAGTAGCGATAAAGGGCTATTTGTTACAAATTTCGCACATAAATTTTAATCGGCTCGATGTGCCGTTTCACAAATATATTGGTTAATTCTAAAATAGTTTTAGTTAATTTGCATTAATTATGAAATCACAGCACCAAGTCGTTTTATCTATAGGCAGCAACCAGGGAAACAGGTTAGAAAACATTGAAACCTGTATCGCTTTAATACATCAGGAAGTGGGAACTGTAATCAAGGTTTCTAAACTTTATGAAACGCCTGCCTGGGGTTTTGAGAGCGATGCATTTTATAATTGCGCGTTACTTTTGCACACTACATCATCGGCACAAAAAATATTAAATCAGGTTTTAAAAGTCGAAAAACAGTTAGGAAGAATCAGATTAAATCAGGAAGGGTATCAATCCCGAATTATTGATGTTGATGTAATTGTTTTTGATGATGAAATTATTGAAACAGAAAAACTTAATATTCCGCATCCTTTAATGCAGAACCGAAATTTTGTTTTATTGCCTGTTCAGGATTTAAAATTAGACTGGAAACATCCTGTTTTTCAGAAATCTATTTCAGAATTAATTGCCATTTCTCCAGACGACAGTGTTTGTACGGTTGTTCAGGATTTGAAATGCCCGCTGAGTGAAATTCCGTTAGAAAAATATAATTATATCGCTTTTGAAGGAAATATTGGTGCCGGAAAAACTACTTTGGTTCACAAATTTGCAGATGATTTTAATGCGAAAACCGTTTTAGAACGTTTTGCAGATAATCCGTTTTTGCCCAAGTTTTATAAAGATCAAAACCGATATGCTTTTCCGCTTGAAATGTCTTTTTTAGCCGATCGTTATCAGCAATTATCCGATGATTTGGCACAGTTTGATTTGTTTAAAGATTTTATCGTAGCCGATTATCATATTTTTAAATCGCTGATTTTTGCTAAAATTACTTTGCAGGAAGATGAATATCGTTTGTACCGAAATTTATTCGATATCATTTACAAAGAAATGCCAAAACCGGATTTGTATATTTATTTGTATCAAAATACTGAACGTCTTCTTCAAAACATAAAAAAGCGAGGCCGAAGCTACGAGCAAAATATTGAAGCTGAATATCTGGATAAAATCAACAACGGATATTTGGAATACATAAAATCCCAAACCGATTTGAATGTTTTAATTATCGATGTTTCTGATCGTGATTTTGTGAAAAAACAGGAAGATTATCTTTTTGTTTTAAGCGAAATTCAGAAAAAGCTGAATTAATTAGATAATTAGAGAATGTGTCAATTAGATAATTTATTGAAGATATTTTTAATTATCTCATTTTCTAATTGACACATTCTCTAATTCAAAATTATCTTAGTAATGAAAAGTGTCCTCGTAAAATAGGTTTTGTATTGTCTATTTTTAAAGCATACCAATAGTCCGAAGCCGGAAGCGGTGTTCTCTCAAAAGTTCCGTCCCAAGTCATATTAGAAGCGTTTAACTGCGCGATGAGTTTGCCATAACGGTCAAAAATAGTGACTTCTGCCTGTGGATAATTTTCCATTCCGGTTACTTCCCATAAATCATTGTGAGTATCGTTATTTGGAGTAAAAAATGCTGGAAAAACAAGAACAACAAAATTTTGCGTATCTCCGCCGCAGCCGCTTTTCTCACGAACATACGCCGTTTGCAGTCCGCCAGGAACATCGTAAAAAACATTTGAATCCTGAAAATTAACGCCGTCTACAGAAAACTCAAAATACGGAGCTTGTTTTTTAATATAAATTACCACTCTCGTTCCGCTTACATCAATTCGGTCTATTTCTGGAACCGGACGCTCTTCAACTATTATTGTTTTTGTACTTGAACAGCTTTCAGGAGCTGGACTTGTTACAATTACAGTATAAGTACCACCTTTTGAAACGGGTGTTGTTTGTGTTGTATCTCCATTTGACCATGCATAAGTCATTCCCGAAACTCCCGCATCTAGTATTATAGTTTGAGATTGACACAGCGGTAAGGTTTCATCATGAACAACTGGCGGCGTATAAATTTGAATTTCTACAGGCGTACGAGTTGGGTTGATACAGCCAGAGTTTGAAGCCTCAGCATAATAAGTTGTATTTGATGAAATTGTTGGCGTTGTAAAACTGCTTCCGTTAAAAACACTTGTTCCTCCAGTTTGAGTTGTAAACCAGTTAATAGTTCCAATGTTTGAACTTGCACTAATAGTTACAGATCCCGGCCCGCAATTTGAATAAGAAGTCTGACCTGCAACCGGAGTTGTTGGGGTCATGTTTACTGTAGCTATAACCGATTTTCGGTTTGATTCACAGCCTGCATCTACATAATAAGTTGTTGCAGTATTTATTGTTGGAGTAGTATACGTGTTTCCTGTTCCTAATAAATTTCCTCCTACAGCGGCATCATACCAGCTAATTGTTGCTCCCGCAGTTGCTGTTGCAGTAAAAGTAAAAGTTCCAGAATCGCAAACCGGATTTGGATTTGCTCCCGGTGTTGCAACCGGAATTGTAATTTTTGTACTTGCCGCAATTTCAAGCGGAGATTCTCCCGGCATTCCGCCATATTCCACCACATAACCTTTTGGCTGATATGGGTCGCCAGACGTTAACGAACCGGTATTAGAAAGATCGTTCCATGAACCTCTAATTCCTATTCCCGGTTGTGTAATATGTGCATAATCTTCTTCTCCTAAATTATTTGGTTCTCCGGAATTCCAAAAAGTATAATTCATTATAGTTCCGGCTTCAGGACCGGTAACCCATTTCCATAAGCCTTCGGTTTCGGCATCGCTTCCGCCAATCCATCCCGTTCCTGAGGCTTGTTCACCTATTAATTGAGCTTCATCTGCAGATAAAACAGTAGCTAAATATCCTGTAAGCCCGTAATAAGTACTGGCTTCTGCAGCGGCTTTGGCACTTGTCCAGGTAATACCAATACTCGGGACAAATAAATAAAAGTGCTTTGTTGAAGGTAAATAATTAGCATTACCAATTGTTATAGAGAAAGTTCTTGTTCCGGAAGCTGTAGCCGAAGAATTTGAGAAAACCACATCTTTTACAGCATCAACTAAGTCAGCATATAAAACATTGCCACCTGTTGGGCTTGTTATGCTTAATTTTCCTGCTGTTGCGTCCCAGCTTGTTATTACATTAGGGTGTGCTGCCGGATTTGAAAGTGCAAGCTGATCTAAACCACTTGAATAACCAGACGAAATTTGAATATAAACACCTTCAGTTGCTGTTTCTGCTGGATCGTGCGTAATAGTAAAATCAGTTACAATCTTTATAGTATTTTGTGGGCAGTATAACTGATCTCCGGTTGCTTTAACAATAGGGGCAGTTGTTGCAGGTTTACTACAGTCGTTTGAATATTTTGCTGTACTTTCTTTGTAGGCCGTCCAGTTTGTATTTGAATAAATCTCATTATCAACTTGTATGCAGGTTAGACTTGAATTCGATTTGAAATTTCCATGGTTTATTTTTGCGTTCTGCCCGTTTTTTAAATTCAAATTTGTTAACAGATTATCATTACACAAAAGAGTAGTTAGATTAATATTTTTAGATAAATCTAAACTAGATAATTGATTATTATTGCAATCTAAGTGTCCTAAAATGGAATTATTAGAAATATCCAGAGAAGTTATTTGATTTTTACCGCAATCGAAAAATCCTAAATCTGGATTATTGGAAACATTTAGAGAAGTTATTTGATTATTATTTGCGACTAAAAATTGCAATGCTGCGTTTTTAGAAAGGTCAAGATTTGATAAATTGTTATTATCGCACCTTAGAGATATTAAATTAATGTTTTTTGAAAGATCTAAAGCTGTTAACTTATTAAAGAAGCAAGATAAGCTTGTTAAAGAAGTATTTTTAGTAATATCTATACTTGTTAGGTTATTGTTGGAAAAAAAAAGAGTATTTAAGGAGGTGTTTTTTGAAACATCCAGGCTGCTTAATTTATTATTGTCTATAGATAAAACTTCCAATGCCGTGTTTTTTGAAAGATCTATAGTAGATAATTCATTATACTCGCACGATAAAGACTTCAGGAAAATGTTGTTTGTAAGGTTTAAAGTGGTAAGAGCGTTTCTTTGATATATATTATCATTCGCTATTCCCAAGGCTAATCTTTCCAGTTTTACAAAAGATTCAATACCAGTTAAATCGGCAATGTTTCTACCTTGAATGAATAATATCGTTACATCTTTAACATTTGCAGTCAGAACCTGGCTATCAATAACGCCGCTGTCAATGCCTAAATCAATTAAAGCCTGTTCAAAATTTGGATCAGGAATAGATGTATATTGAGCAAATCCGGTTAAAGGGAAAAGCAGTAAGAAAAATAAATGTTGTGGTTTAAGGAAATAGATAGTTTTCATTTTATAAAAGTATCAATTTCTTAATAATAAAAAAATATATTTATATTTCTAACATTTAAAGTCTGAAACTAATTTAAAAATCACATTTTTTTGGTAAAAATATTCTTTAATTCTTAGTTTGGCCAGTTTAATTTCTGGAATAAATCCCAAACCACAATTCCGGCGCTTACAGAAATGTTTAAGGAATGTTTGGTTCCTAATTGCGGAATCTCAATACAGCCATCGCAAATAGCAACCGCTTCCTGAGATACACCATAAACTTCATTTCCAAAAACTAAAGCATATTTTTGGTTTTTCTCCACTTTAAAATCCTGAAGAAAAATGGCACTTTCAACTTGTTCAATAGCAAGAGTAAGGACATTTTCTTTTTTTAGGTTTTCGATAACTTCCAATACATTTTCGTGATGTTCCCACGCAACAGTTTCGGTAGCACCAAGAGCGGTTTTATGAATTTCTTTATTGGGTGGAGTTGCTGTAATACCGCAAAGAATTATTTTTTCGATCAAAAAAGCATCGGCAGTTCTAAAAACAGATCCAATATTGTGCAAACTGCGAATATCATCCAAAACTAATATTAAAGGAGTTTTATCTGATTTTTTAAAATCTTCGATTGATTTTCTGTCTAGTTCGCTATTTTCGAGTTTTCTCATTGGTTTAAATTCAGGTCATAAAAAAAGCTTCCAAAGATAAGGAAGCTTTTTCAATTATTTTGTTGTTTCTCAGATTAGCTTTTTACTGGATCTGGTAAAACTGTACCTTTAATTGTAAGTACTTTTGTTGGTTGTCCTTCAGCATTTGAAGTAACAGTTACAGTTTTTGTAAAAGCACCAACTCTGTCAGTAGCATATTTTACACCAATAATACCTTTAGCACCTGGAGCGATTGGCTCTTTTGGTGTTGTAGGAACTGTACAACCACAAGAACCTTGAGTGTTAGTAATAATTAACGGTTTTGTTCCGTTGTTAACAAAAACGAATTCACGTTTACCGTCAGCATTGTGAGCGATAGTTCCGTAATCGATAGTTTCTGTTTCAAAAAGCATTCCTGCTCCTTCAACTTTAGCAACTTTAGCAGCTTTAGCTTTTTTAGTTGTTTGTGCGTTAGTAGCCGTAATACCAGCTACAGCTAACATAGCGAATAAAATTATTTTTTTCATTTTTAAGGGTCTTTTTTAATGATGAACAAAGCTATATAAAATTCTTATATCTGAACATAAAAAAATCTTAAAATATTTTAATTTTTGAAGTGACTGTTATGCCACCAAAAAATTATAAATTCGCTGTCTTAATTTTCATTTAAAAACATATCAATTTTGGCAGCTAAAGAGAAAGTGGTGAAGGAAACACCTTTAATGAAACAGTATAACGAGATCAAGAGAAAATATCCTGATGCCTGTCTGCTTTTCAGAGTAGGGGATTTTTATGAAACTTTTGGAGAAGATGCCATCAGAGCTTCTAAGATTCTTGGGATTACTTTAACAAAAAGAGGTGCAGGGTCTGATACTGAGACAGCTCTGGCAGGCTTTCCACACCATTCAATCAATACATATTTGCCAAAATTGGTGAAAGCCGGACTTCGTGTTGCAATCTGCGATCAGCTTGAAGATCCTAAAATGACAAAAACGATTGTAAAGCGAGGTGTTACAGAATTGGTAACTCCGGGAGTTTCTTTAAACGATGAAGTTTTACAATCAAAAACAAACAACTTTTTAGCATCTGTTTATTTTGCTAACAAAAATATCGGAATTTCATTTTTAGATGTTTCGACAGGAGAATTTCTTACCGCTCAGGGAAATGCCGAATACATAGATAAATTACTGCAGAATTTTAATCCAAGTGAAGTTCTTGTTCCTAAGAATTGCAAAAGTGATTTTAAAACAGCTTTTGGAGAAGATTTTCATAGCTTTTATCTGGAAGACTGGATTTACAAAGAAGATTACGCTTTAGAAACGCTGACGAAACACTTTCAAACCAATTCATTAAAAGGTTTTGGTGTAGAAGAATTAAAAGAAGGAATTATTTCTGCCGGAGCAATCCTTTATTATTTATCAGAAACGCAGCATAACAGAGTGCAGCATATTACAGCGATTCAGCGAATTGCCGAAGATGCTTATGTATGGATGGATCGTTTTACGATTAGAAATTTAGAATTGTATCACAGTTATAATCCAAATGCTGTAACACTTTTAGATGTAATCGATAAAACGCTTTCGCCAATGGGCGGACGTTTGTTAAAACGCTGGCTGGCACTTCCGCTAAAAGACGGTAATAAAATAAAAGGACGTCATGATGTGGTTGCGTATTTGAAATCAAATCAGGATGTTTTACAAAATATTCAATATCAAATTAAACAAATTTCAGATTTAGAGCGTTTGATTTCTAAAATTGCGGCAGGAAAAGTTTCTCCTCGCGAAATTGTTTATTTGAAAGAATCGCTGGATGCTATTATTCCAATAAAAACCTTAGCGCTCGAAAGTCCGCAGGAAGCTGTAAAAGTTATTGGAGACAGTTTGCATTCGTGTGATTTACTGCGTGAGAAAATCAAAACTACCTTAAATCAGGATGCGCCGGTTGCTATTTCAAAAGGAAATGCAATTGCGGCAGGAATTAATGAGGAATTAGATGAGTTGAGGGCTATTTCGACATCTGGAAAAGAATTCCTGGAAGGAATAGAAAGAAGAGAATCAGAACGTACGGGAATTTCATCTTTAAAAATATCATTCAACAATGTTTTCGGATATTATATTGAAGTTCGAAACACACATAAAGATAAAGTTCCGGAAGAATGGATTCGTAAACAGACTTTAGTAAATGCAGAACGTTATATTACCGAAGAATTAAAAGAATACGAAACCAAAATTTTAGGTGCCGAGGAAAAAATCCATAAAATTGAATCAGAGCTTTTTGAGCAGTTGGTTGCATGGATTGCGACTTATATCAAACCCGTTCAAATGAATGCTTATTTGGTAGCACAATTAGACTGTTTATGTTCGTTTACGCAAATGGCAGTTGAGAATCAATATGTGTGTCCTGAAATTGATGAAACTTTTGAATTAGACATTAAAAACGGAAGACACCCTGTAATTGAAAAACAATTGCCGGTTGGAACTCCATATATAGCAAACGATGTTTTTCTGGATAGAGAAACGCAGCAAATTATAATGATTACCGGGCCTAACATGTCGGGTAAGTCGGCTATTTTGAGACAAACGGCTTTGATTGTGCTTTTGGCACAAATGGGAAGTTTTGTCCCGGCTGACAGCGTAAGAATGGGAGTTGTAGATAAAATCTTTACAAGGGTAGGAGCTTCTGATAATATTTCGATGGGAGAATCGACTTTTATGGTTGAGATGAATGAAACGGCTTCGATTTTGAATAATATTTCAGATCGCAGTTTAGTGCTTCTGGATGAAATTGGAAGAGGAACGAGTACGTATGACGGAATTTCGATTGCGTGGGCTATTGCCGAGTTTTTGCACGAACATCCTTCAAAACCAAAAACGTTGTTTGCGACGCATTATCATGAATTGAATGAAATGACGGAATCGCTTTCCAGAATTCAAAATTATAATGTTGCGGTAAAAGAATTAAAAGATACCGTTCTTTTTGTTAGAAAGCTTGTAAAAGGCGGAAGTGAGCATAGTTTTGGAATTCACGTGGCAAAAATGGCCGGAATGCCGCAGATTGTGATTTTGAAAGCACAGAAACTTTTAAAGAAATTAGAAAAAAATCATTCGAGCGATGCATTAAACGGGGTAAAAACAGCTAATGATGAAATGCAGATGAGTTTCTTTAATCTTGATGATCCTTTGCTGGAAGAAATCAAAGAAGAGATCTTAAGCCTCGATATTAATGCGATCACACCCGTTGAAGCCTTGATGAAGCTGAATGAAATAAAAAGAATGCTGGTTAAGAAATAAATCGAAAAAATTTTTCAAGTTTAAAGTTTAGGTTATCAGAAAGTTATAAAATAAGTAAATATTTTTTTGAAAAAAGGCTTGTGTAATTGAATAAATGTCCTAAATTTGCACTCGCAATACGAAACAAGTCAAGTATTGTAGTTCTTACTAGAATTTGAAACGCGAAAATAGCTCAGTTGGTAGAGCGCGACCTTGCCAAGGTCGAGGTCGCGGGTTCGAGCCCCGTTTTTCGCTCAAAACCATATAATGCTCGGATGGTGAAATTGGTAGACACGCTGGACTTAAAATCCAGTGAACAGCAATGTTCGTGCGGGTTCAAGTCCCGCTCTGAGTACTAAAGCCTCTTCTTTTGAAGAGGCTTTTTTTATTGTGTAAATTCTTTAAAGTGCTAACGTGCTGAAATTCGAAGGTTCGGAGAATCTAAATCAGTAATCTAAAATCCAAAATCTAAAATCAACAATCAAAATATGGGTGCTTTTGTAATTAGCAAGCGATTTAATGATGAATATAAGTTTGTGTTTACTTCCAGAAAAGGGAAAGTGATTTTTACAAGTTTGAGTTATGAATTGAGGTTTGAATGTGAAGAAGATATTGAAAGATTTAAAAGAACAATTGAACTTTCTAAATTTTTAAAATTTAAAGGCTCTGGAGGAAAGTATTTTTTTAAATTGATGCTAGATGGTGTTCACTTTGCAACAAGCCGAAAATATACTACAGAATTGCTTTTGCAAAAAGGAATAAAAGAAATTGTGACTTATGCTTCAAAAGCAGAGATTTTGGATTTCTCGTCGAGTGAATCGATTTTTGGAGATGAAGAGGTTTCTGTTGAAGAGGAGGTAGAAGATTAAATAAAAGAAATTCCAATATTTTAAAATTCCAAATCCCAACAATAAATTATGCATATTGGAATTTGGAATTTTAAAATATTGGAATTTTGCTTTGTTAATTTTTGAGCAAAAAAAAACCATCACAAGGATGGTTTTAAAATCTTTAGAATTTAGGTTCTAATTATTTTTTTACTTCTTTAGCAGCTTCTTCTACTTTAGCAGCAGCAGAATCAACTTTAGTAGCAGCTGAGTCAACAGTTGCAGCAGCAGAATCAACTACAGCAGCAGCAGAATCAACAGCAACAGCAGTAGAATCTACAGTTTCAGTAGCTGCAGCGTCAGCTTTTTTACAAGATACAACAGTTAAAACAGCAACAACAGCTAAACTTAAAAATACTTTTTTCATCTTACTTTATTATAAAAGGTTAATTATTAATTCGTGGCAAAGATATAAATTTTTTAATATGTAAAATATTTTTTCACTTTTTTTTTAAAATATTTTCCTAGCTCACGTTTATCTTATTTATCAAAGAATATGCCAAAAATATAAAATTATCTTAAATTATTTAATATTTTGTATAAATAATTTTTTGTTGAAAATTCTACGGTCGAATTGGCTATTTCATTTCTCTTAATTGCACTTTATCTTGCTTTTTAAGGAATATTGCTTTCGTGTACACAATGAAAATTACCAGCTTTTAATTCGTTTCTCTGAAATAATCGCTCCCAAAATTTAATTTGAATCGTGACTTACTTCGAAACAACTCTCATAATTGCATTTGTGGCTCCCTTGTTATTCTGAATAAAAGATTCGCAAATTTGACTTTTTTCTTTAAGAAATGTTTGGTCAGTCAGAAGACGGTCTAAAATTTCTTTTAGTTCAGAGATATTAGAAATTGGCATACATCCGCCAAGCTCAACTAAAGAAACAGCTTCGGCAAAATTAGAATAATTAGGGCCAATTACAATTGGAATTCCAAATGTTGCCGGTTCCAGAATATTATGAATTCCAGGGTTCCCAAATCCGCCGCCAACGTAAGCGATCGTTCCGTAGCTATATATTTTGGTTAAAATCCCGATGGTGTCAATTATAAATACATTATAATTGGATAAATCTTTATTGTCTTTTTCAGAAAATAAAACTGTCGATTTTGTAATTTGCGATTTAAGATTTGAAATTTGATCTGCTTTTATATTATGCGGTGCAATAATAAATTTTACATTTTCCGGCGCCTGATTGATGTATTCAGCAATTAAAACTTCATCTTTTGGCCATGAACTTCCAATAACTATGGTTTGCTGGTTATTTTTGAAATTTTCGATGTAATCAAGCGTATTGTCTCTTTCTAAAATCGCAGCAACTCGATCAAAACGCGTATCGCCGGAAACAATTACATTTTTAAAACCAATAGCTTCAATTTTTTGTTTTGAACTTTCATTCTGCACAAAGAAATAAGTGAAGGCTTTTAATGCTTTTCTGTAAAAACCGCCATACCATTTAAAAAACATCTGGCTGTCTCTGAAAATTCCGGAAATCAAATAAGTTGGCGTTTTGCTTTTTTCTAATTCCTTTAAATAATTTAACCAAAATTCATATTTGATGAAAAAAGCAAATTCAGGATGAACTAATTTTAAAAATCTTTTAGCGTTGCTTTTGGTGTCCAAAGGCAGATAAATGGTGACATCTGCAACCGTGTTGTTTTTACGCACTTCGTATCCCGAAGGGGAAAAAAAAGTTACAATAATTTTATGCGTAGGATATTTTTCTTTGATTTTTTCAATTACAGGAAGTCCTTGCTCGTATTCGCCAAGCGAAGCAGCGTGAAACCAAATTGTCTTGTCTTCGGGCTTTATTTTTTCTTCTAAAATGGAGAATACATTTTTCCGGCCTTCAACAAAAAGCTTAATTTTCGGACTAAAAAGTGCGACTATTTTAAGAAAAAACGCTGCTAAAGAAACAGCTAAATTGTATAAAAAAAGCATGTAGTAATTTTTGCGGCTAAATTACATTTCTTTCGTTTATTTTCATTGGTTTGAAGGTATTAATAACTATTTTTGTTCCTTCTTTCTGACATTCTGGTTTAATAGAAAGGCTTTTTTAAATAAAATATCGAAAATGAAAAAAATACAAATGGTTGACTTAAAAAGTCAATATGAAAAAATAAAAACAACTGTAGACGCTTCAATTCAAGAGGTTTTAGATACAAATACTTATATTAACGGACCTTTGGTTCATCAGTTTCAAAAAAATCTTGAAGACTATTTAGGAGCAAAACACGTGATTCCTTGTGCAAATGGAACCGATGCTTTGCAAATTGCAATGATGGGTCTGGATTTAAAACCAGGTGACGAAGTTATTACTGCCGATTTTACTTTTGCAGCAACAGTTGAGGTTATTGCATTGTTACAATTAACCCCGGTTTTAGTTGATGTTGATTTGCATAATATGAACATCGATATTGATGCAGTAAAAAAAGCAATTACGCCAAAAACTAAAGCAATTGTTCCGGTACATTTATTTGGACGCGCTGCTAATATGGACGCCATTATGGAAATTGCAGCTGAACATAATTTATATGTAATCGAAGATAACGCACAAGCAATTGGAGCTGATTATATTTCAAAATCTGGAACAAAAAGTAAAGTTGGTGTTATTGGTCACGTTGCAGCAACTTCATTTTTCCCTTCTAAAAACTTAGGCTGCTACGGAGACGGTGGAGCAATTTTTACAAATGATGATAAATTGGCTCACGTTATCCGCGGAATTGTAAATCATGGAATGTATGAGCGTTACCACCACGATGTTGTAGGTGTAAATTCACGTTTAGACAGTATTCAGGCAGGAGTTTTAAATGCAAAGCTTCCTTTGTTAGATGAATATAATAAAGCGCGTCGTTTAGCGGCAACAAAATACAATGCAGCTTTCGCTGGAAATAAACATATTGTTACTCCAGAATTTGATGCAAATGAAAACGATCACGTTTTTCACCAATATGTTTTAAGAATCTTAGATGCCGATAGAAATGCTTTAATGCAGCATTTGTTAGATAAAGGAATTCCATGTGCAATTTATTACCCAATTCCATTACACTCTCAAAAAGCATATTTAGATCCTCGTTATAAAGAAGAGCAATTCCCAATTACGAATCAATTAGTACAGGAAGTAATTGCTTTACCAATGCATACAGAACTTGACGACGAACAAATCAAATTTATTACAGATTCTGTTTTAGAATTTTTGAATAAATAATTAACAGCCAAAATAACCACATAAACAACCAAATAATGAAAGTATTAGTAACAGGAGGATTAGGATTTATAGGTTCTCACACGGTAGTCGAATTGCAAAATGAAGGCTTTGAAGTTGTGATAATTGATAACCTTTCAAATTCTTCAGAAGATGTTTTAAAAGGAATTACAGCCATTACGGGAAAAACGCCTTTATTCGAAAAAATTGATTTAAGAGAAAAAAGTGCCGTTCGGAATTTCTTTAAAAAACATAATGATGTTACTGGGGTAATTCATTTTGCTGCTTCAAAAGCAGTTGGTGAAAGTGTTGAGCAGCCTTTGTTGTATTACGAAAACAACATTAGCAGTTTAGTTTATCTTTTGCAGGAATTACAGCAAAAACCTGAAGCAAGTTTTATTTTTAGTTCGTCTTGTACGGTTTACGGTCAAGCCGAAAAAATGCCAATTACAGAAGATGCTCCGGTTCAAACAGCAATGTCTCCTTACGGAAACACCAAGCAAATTGGAGAAGAAATTATTGCAGATACAGCAAAAGTAACTAACATTAGCGCGATTTTATTGCGTTATTTTAATCCGGTTGGTGCGCATTCTTCTACTGAAATAGGAGAATTACCATTAGGAGTTCCTCAAAATTTAGTTCCGTTTATTACACAGACAGGAGTAGGTTTGCGTCAGGAATTATCTGTTTTCGGAAATGATTATCCAACACCAGACGGAACTGCGGTTCGCGATTATATTCACGTTGTCGATTTAGCAAAAGCGCACGTAATTGCATTACAGCGTTTATTGAATAAAAAGAATTTGCAAAAAGTGGAAACGTTTAATTTAGGAACCGGAAAAGGAAGTTCAGTTTTGGAAGTAATTCATAGTTTTGAAAAAGTAAGCGATAAAAAATTGCCATACGTAATTAAGCCACGTCGCGAAGGTGATATTACAGAAGCATATGCAAACACAGATAAGGCTAATAATGTCTTGGGTTGGAAAGCTGAATTAAGTTTAGACGAAGCTATGGCAAGCGCCTGGAAATGGGAACAAAAAGTGAGGAATAAATAATTCTCCACATTAAAATTATAAAATTTTAAGATCCCAAATTATAGCAATATAGTTTGGGATTTTTTTTTAGATGCTGATTATTATGAAACAAAGTTTAGATTATAAATTGATTTTTGCTCTGGCAGCTGTTGGAATTATCTGGGGTACGACATTTTTAGGAATCAGGGTTGCGGTTGAGACTATTCCGCCTTGGTTTGTTACTTCAATTCGTCAAGGATTGGCTGGATTGATTATGATGACTATTTTATTATTCAAAAAAGAATTAAAATGGATTGGTTGGCAGAGTTTTAAACAACAACTTATTCCTTCGGTTTTGATGATTGTAATTGCAAATGGTTTTACCACAATTGCAGAAAAGACATTACCAAGCGGATTGGCATCTGTAATAAGTGCGTTATCTCCAATATTGATATTTCTTGGAAGCATTTTAGTGGGTTTGCAAAAAATGAGCTTTAAAGGTTTTGTTGGAGTATTAATTGGGTTTTCGGGAGTTGTTTTTATATTCAAAGACGGACTTGGGTCGTTTTTAGATGCTGATTATAGAACTGGAATGATGTTTATGGGATTTGCGATTTTAGCTTGGGCCATTGGAACAATTTACACCAAAACACACGCCAATAAATCAAACAATATTGTACTTAATTTGTTTTATCAATTTACATCTGCGTCTTGTATTCAGTTGGTTTTGGCTTCAATTTTTTCGCCAAATCCTGATTTTAGTTCGTGGACTTCCAGAAGTATTTTTGCGGCTTTGTATTTGTCGATTTTCGGATCAGTAATTGCTTTTTTTAGTTATAGTTATGCTTTAAAACATGTTACAGCAGTTCAAGTTTCTATTTTAGCTTATATAAATACGATAATTGCAGTTTTTCTGGGTTGGTTGCTTTTAGACGAAGTTATTACAATTGATTTTATTATTGCTACTGCGCTGATTATTCTTGGCGTTTTTATTGTCAATTATAAGAAGAAGGAAAAGAAAGCTTTATAAGTTTTGATTCAGTTTATTTTGTAAATTTGTAAGAATAAAAAATGTAGGAATTATGAATTCGGAAGAAGAAAATAAAAAGAAGAATAAGGTTGAAGAACCTGCACTGAATACGAGATTCAGAAACCGAAATTTAAAGGCATAGACCCTGACACTTTTGATTTTGATGCCGAGTTTGCAAGAGGGTTAACACCGGAGGAGTTTAAAGCTGAAATGTCTAAAAGAATAAAGGCTTATCCTTGGAAAAAATAATTTTTGAAAAAGCAGTTCTTGAATATTTTGATAATTTAGTTTATTCACTTTTTAAAGAAGAGTATTTCGGTTTTCATGAATCCGCTCAGAATTATATCGATAAAATAGTTGATTTTATTATTTCGAGTACTTCTACTTTTCCTCCCAAGAAAACTCCAAAATCACTTCAATATTTAGGTTCGAATTATATTTTTTATAAATCAAATGCAAGAACAATTTGGTATATTTTCTTTGAGAAAACAGATCGGAATTATATAATAACAGGAATTACAAATAATTATACAGAAGAAGCAAAAGAGCTATAAAAACAAAATCCTCATAAACAATTAGTTCATGAGGATTTTTTTATGAGTATAGTTTTTAACTGATCACTAAAAACTGAATACTGAACACTAATTATGCGTTAGCAGTAACCGCTTCTTTATCAATTTTATTAATCAAACCAGCTAATACTTTTCCTGGACCAACTTCAGTGAACAAAGTAGCACCGTCAGCGATCATTTGCTGTACAGATTGTGTCCATTTTACAGGAGCAGTCAGTTGAATGATTAAATTCTTTTTAATTTCGTTTGCATCAGAAACTGCATTTGCAGTTACGTTTTGATATACTGGGCAGATAGGAGTAGAGAATGTAGTTGCTTCAATCGCTGCCGCTAATTCTTCTCTTGCCGGTTCCATCATTGGTGAGTGGAATGCACCACCAACAGGTAAAATTAAAGCACGTTTTGCTCCCGCAGCTTTCATTGCTTCACAAGCTTTTTCAACTGCTGAAGTTTCTCCAGAAATAACTAATTGTCCAGGACAGTTATAATTTGCTGCAACTACAACACCGTCGATAGAAGCACAAACTTCTTCCACAATATTATCAGCTAAACCTAAAACTGCGGCCATTGTGGATGGAGTAATTTCGCAGGCTTTTTGCATAGCAAGAGCACGTTGAGAAACTAATTTAAGACCATCTTCAAAAGATAAAGTTCCGTTAGCAACCAGTGCAGAGAATTCTCCTAAAGAATGTCCTGCAACCATTTCTGGTTTAAAATCTTCGCCTAAAGTTTTAGCTAAAATAACAGAATGTAAAAATACTGCCGGCTGTGTAACTTTAGTTTCTTTTAGTTCTTCGGCTGTACCTTCGAACATGATATCTGTAATTCTAAAACCTAAAATTTCATTGGCTTTTTCGAATAATTCTTTGGCTAAAGCCGAGTTTTCATATAGGTCTTTGCCCATTCCTGTAAACTGTGCGCCCTGACCTGGAAATACGTATGCTTTCATTTGTCTAATTTAATTTTTACTTTTTTTAAAATTGAAAATTAGTTTCAATTGGAAGGCAAAAGTACTATTTTTTTATTTCGTATAATCCTTAAACATGTAAATCCATGCTAATCTTGAAAATCTAAGATTGAAAGAAGTAAGTAAAGTAATGACAACAGCGATGATTGGAATAATTCTTAAATCGAAATTTGTCTCAAAGAAAAACTGAGCAACACAATATGTTGCAATTCCCTGAGCAACTGTTAATCCGTAGTTTACATACATCGCACCAAAGAAATAACCAGGCTCTTTTTGGAACTTGTAATTACAATGGCTACAATATTCATTCATTTTTGGAAGACCAAAAGATAAAAAAATATTTCTGTCTGTAAATACTTTCCCTTTATGACAAACAGGACATTCGTTGCTTAAAATATGAGTTAATGAATTTGACATGACTTTGATGTTTTTTATTTATACAAAGGTAATTCAGAGCAGGATAAAAGCCTTTTTAGTATCTTCGCTTATTCTAGCACAATAAAGACATTTGTTATGAAAAAATATCCCATTTACAGCGTTCAGAATTTTAGCTGCAATGATATTCATCGCGATTTTTACGTCAATACTTTTACAGAGCATTTAAAAAGCCACAGTTTTGTCGAAGAACCGCATCGCCATGATTCGTATTTAATGGTATTTTTTACAAAAGGTTCCGGACAGCACGAAGTCGATTTTGACCAATTCGAAATTAAAAGAGGAAGTTTATTTGTGCTTCAGCCCGGACAAATGCATCATTGGAGTTTATCTAAAGATGTTGAAGGTTTTGTGATTATCTTTTCGCAGGAATTGTACAACTTGTATTTCGGACAAAAAAATATCAACGAATATAATTTTTATCATTCGATCCATAACCGACCGGAAATGGTTTTTGAG
This sequence comes from Flavobacterium sp. FG68, assembly GCF_057808895.1. NCBI lineage: Bacteria > Pseudomonadati > Bacteroidota > Flavobacteriia > Flavobacteriales > Flavobacteriaceae > Flavobacterium > Flavobacterium sp. FG68. The sequence goes on along the minus strand of NZ_JBMDIY010000011.1, from coordinate 44,156 downwards.
GAAAAGGAAATCCCGAAAATCCAGCCTTATTTTGATTTACTGATACAGGAAAACAATCAGAATAATAAATATCAGCTGGATAAAATGCTGAATTTATTAGATTCAATTCATATCGAAGTTGCGCGTAAGTATGGTGAAACCTATTCACATCAAACGCATTCGTACAATATCAAAATCAATAAGTTTGAATCGCTTTTAGAAGAATATTTCAGAACTGAAAAATTACCCTCTTTCTACGCAGAAAAATTAAATATTACATTAAAGCATTTAAACAGAATCTGCAATGAAATTCTGCAAAAAACAGCCACAGAAGTTATCACAGATCGTGTAATCCTAGAAATAAAAAGAATGCTGATCGACAAACAATTAGCAGTAAACGAAATAGCCTTTAAAGTAGGCTACGAAGATTACTCCTATTTCTCCCGATTCTTCAAAAAACAAACAGGATTATCACCAACAGAATTTCGAAATACAGTGCGATAAGTTTTAAGTTTGCCACGAATTACACTAATTTCCACGAATTTTTTTCTTTCAAAACTGAAAATGTTCTTTTTCTGCCACAGATTATAAAGATTAAAAAAGATTTTTTTCCCTGTATTGTGAGAATAAATAATCTGTGAAAATCCTTTTAATCTGTGGCAAAAAAATAATTTGTGAAAATTAGTGTAATTCGTGGCAAACCCCAAAAAAAAGCCTGCACTCCCGAGAAAAAGTGCAGGCTTTTTAACCAACCAAATTAAAACCTATTATAAAGTATTAAGCCTGTTTTACAAATTGTAACTCAATGTTTAATTTTACTTCTTCGCCAACTAAAACACCTCCGGTTTCAAGAGCTGAGTTCCAGTTTAAACCCCAATCTTTACGATTAATTTTTCCTTCAATGCTTAAACCTACTTTTGTATTTCCCCAAGGATCAGTTAGGATTCCGCTGTATTCTACAGGAAAACTTACGCTTTTAGAAACACCTTTAATGCTTAAATCTCCAGTAATTTCATAGCTTCCTTCATTGATTTTTTTGAAAGAAGTAGCTTTGAAAGTTAATTTTGGATGATTCTCAGCATCAAAGAAATCACCGCTTCTTAAATGTCCGTCTCTGTCTGCGTTTGCAGTATCTACTGAAGCAATATCAGCAGAAAATTCAATTTGAGCATTTTCGAAGTTGTCTCCGTCTGTAGTAATTGTAGCGTCGTAAGTTCCAAATTTACCTGAAACATTTGTAAACATCATGTGTTTAACTTTAAAACCAATTTCTGAATGTGTTGGGTCAATTGACCATTTTGTAGTTGTCATAATTTTATTTTTTAAATATTAATTTATTTCATTTTGATAGGACAAAGTTACTTCGGTTGTCTTCGTTTGGCACTTAACCTAGATTAAGAAATGAAGACGAAATAAATATTTGATTCCCAGTTTGTTTTGTTTTTATTGTTTGAAAAATTGCATTGAATTAATAATTCATCGGAACATCCATCAATAAAAATTCAGCATCTGTATTTGCTTTTATGTTTAAGATATCAGTTCCTGAAATTCCAACGGCATCACGAGTGTTTAATTCCTGCCCATTGATCGTAACATTTCCTTTTAAAACGAAAGCATAAACTCCGTTTCCTTCTTTTTTAATTTTATATTCAGTCGTTACTCCTGAGTCAAAATTTCCCATATTAAACCAAGCGTCTTGATGAATCCAAACTCCTTCATCATCAGCATTTGGAGATAAAATCTGAGACAATTTATTATGTCTGTCCGCAACATCTAAAGTAATTTGTTGGTAACGTGGCGTAACGTTTCTTTTATTTGGAAACAACCAGATTTGCAATAATTTAGTTTGTTGATCTGCATTCGGGTTAAACTCACTATGCTGAACTCCAGTTCCGGCGCTCATTACCTGAATATCACCATTTTTGATGATTTCAGTATTTCCCATACTGTCTTTGTGAGCCAAATCTCCTTCTAACGGAATCGTAATAATTTCCATATTATCGTGCGGATGCGTTCCAAATCCCATTCCGCCAGCAATTGTATCGTCATTCAAAACACGAAGCGCTCCAAACTGAATTCTGTCCGGATTGTACCAGCTCGCAAAACTAAAACTGTGATAAGCATTTAGCCATCCGTGATTTGCATTTCCTCTTGTTTCTGCTTTGTGCAATATTATATTTTCCATGATCTTGTGTGTTTTGTAATTTTATAGTACAAAGATACCGCCAAGGTCAAGGAAACGCACTTAACCTAGATTAAGAAGTTTTTCTGAGAGGTTCAATGGTTCAGAGTTGCAGAGGTTCAAAGGTTTTTTTCTGGAGCAGACATTTTGGTTTTCAAAAGACGTTCAGTCCCGCTATCCGTTGCAATCTTTTGTGTCTCGTTGAAGAAACGAGACACAAAAGGATTTTCACTTCTATCGGGGCTATACTAGAAATTTAATTTTCAGAAGTTGGATAGGTGTAAAGGGATAACGTTCCGAAGGAACAAAACATATTGTAGGGATGGATTTTAATCCATTCTTCGCAAGTGGCTCGACAAAAGATTGGTGTTATGTTGAAGTCAGTTAAAGCCTGAATTATTTAATTCTAATCAATTTTCCTTTTCCAACCACTTCATCAAGATAATTTGCAGACGAACTTTGCTTATCATGCATATTAAATAGAATAGTGTCTTTTGTAATTTGATCTTTTGAAATACTTATAATTAAATCCGTATTAATAAAATTATCCAATAGTATTTTGTTGCCATAAGAAATTGTTCCTTTCGGTAAATACTTGTTGTCAAATTTGAAAACACTATCATTAAAAGTAATTTTATCTTTTTGAATATACGAATCGTTTTCTTCAATTAAATAATTATAGCGACCGTTAAGTTTATCTGTTTTCTGATTGAAGTTAATAGAAAGGAATATTATTATTAAAGCGAAATATTTCATAGGATTCTAACTAAATTGATTAATAAACTGCTGTACAACAGCATCTGTATTCTCATGGCGTTTTTTTCTTTCTAAAACAATTGGCGGCGCAGCTCTTTCCAGACAATCTTTTACGGCACAAGTCTCACAAGTTACACCAACAATTCGTTTCACTAAAGGTTTGCCTTCAATGAATTTGAATTTCTTTTTCATCGTTGGATTAATTAAGATGCCGACAGAAATACTTCGAATATAATTTTCTGCAAAAGGATCTTTTGTCGCCGATGAAAAAACTAAATATTCGTTTCCGCTATTGGCGTAACTGGATATTTGTGCATCAAAAAAATGAGATTTATTTTGTTTGATGGCTTCATCTATTGTTTTAACTGAAACCCATCTTCTGCAATAATGCTCGTTGGTTTCGTTAGCATGTGGTTCCTGCTGGTGCGTAATATGTAATTCCTTATTGATTTGATAAACATCAGAATCCACTCGGTGTGATAATCTTAAAAAGAAAAGATTCTTTAACTGAAAATCTTTCGGTAATAAATTAGTTAATCGCTGATAAAAAGATTCAGGCGAAACTTCAAAACTTTCTATTAACGCTACAAATTCTTCTGGTTTTGGGTTTTCATTTTCCAAAAAAGAATTGATTTTGTCAACCACTAATTTTCTCGGTAATAATAAAGCACCGGCAAAATATGAGGCATAAAAGTTGTGCAAAACCTGATCGAAATTTTCAAACTTAATCCAGCTGAAAGTTAATAATCGATCTGAAATCTTTAAATAATTATAAGCAATTTCTTTGGCTAAAATAAAAGCTTTCTGCGGAGCATCGAGTTCTGTAGAAAGTAATAATGTTTTACTTTTTGGAACATAAATCGAACGTAAATCGTCTAAAGCTTCCTGATCTGTAAAAGCAATTTCTTTTATATTGTATTCGTATTCTTCTTTTAGAATATCTTCTAATTCTTCAGTGCTGATTTTAGAATCAAGATTAATTTGAAATGACTTCGAAAACGCAATTACTTTTTCTTCTAAATCTTCAAAATAATTACTGTGTGCTTCCTGATACGAACGCAAAGCGGCCAAAAAGAAACTTTCGCGGCTTAAATTGTAATGTTGTGCAATTTCGATAATCGTACTAATAAACGCATTGACTTTTGCAGGAGCGTTGGCAATAATATCAATTAAATCAGCTTCCTGAATTCCGAAAAGTTCCAGCGGAATTTCTTTTAAGATTCCTGATTTCAAAATTTCGCCAATCGGAGCGAGATTATTATCAAGTTTTAAAGACACCATTTGGTCGTAAGTCACATCCAAATGTTCGCATAAAAGTAAAATTTTATCTGTTTTTGGATATTTTTTTCCCTTTTCAATCTCGTTTAAATACGATTTTGAAAGATTTGTCAGTTTAGCCAAGCCAAAAAGAGACAGATTTTTTTGGGTGCGAACTTGCTTCAATTTTAGTCCGAAGATCAGCTTTATATAGTCTTTTTCGATATCCATGAACCAAATATAGTTATTCTAAAAATAATCGCCAAAAAATTATTTTTAATATTTAGCGAACGTTCGCTTGTTTTGTAAAAAACTTTTTTCTAATATTGTGGTGTAGAAATTATTAGATATCAGATTGTTATGTTTTGGTGTTTTAAAAAACAAACAAACGACTCAATTGTTTCTAATGAAAATTAAAAACCACAGCTATGAAAAACCAAATTGAAATTACCGAAACGGCAATGGAATTTTTAGCCGAAAAGAAGCTTCGTTACCCAAAAATCTGGACAGAAGAAGCGATTGTTTTTATGACTGAATTGCATAGAAAATTCGAATCACAGCGAAAACTATTGCTTTTACAGCGCGACCAAAAACAAGTCACTTTTGATCAGGGAATCATGCCGACTTTTATTCCGGAAACGAAGAATATCAGAGAGGGTAATTGGACAGCTGCCGAAACTCCAAAAGATTTATTGGACAGAAGAGTAGAGATTACAGGTCCGGTTGATCGGAAAATGATTATCAATGCATTGAACTCAGGAGCGAAAACTTTTATGGCCGATTTTGAAGACAGCACTTCGCCAACCTGGCAAAATCTTATGGACGGGCAAGTGAATCTGATCGATGCAGTCAACAAAACAATTACCTATACCGATTTGGTAAAACAAAAGTCCTATCATTTAAATGAAAAAATTGCAACACTAATTGTTCGTCCAAGAGGTTTGCATTTGCCGGAAAAGCATCTTTTAATTGAAGGAAATGAGGTTTCGGGTTCTTTGGTAGATTTTGGATTGTATGTTTTTCATAATCATAAACGACTTTTAGAAAACAATTCAGGACCGTATTTCTACATTCCGAAATTAGAACATTATTTGGAAGCACGCTGGTGGAATAATGTAATTGATTTTACCGAGGATTATCTAAAACTGAAAAGAGGAACGATAAAAGTGACGGTTTTAATTGAAACCATAACGGCAAGTTTTCAGCTGGATGAAATTATTTACGAATTGAAAGAACATATTGTTGGTTTGAACTGCGGGCGTTGGGATTATATTTTTTCCTACATCAAAAAGTTTAGAAAAAATCCAAGATTCATCGTTCCGGATCGTGATCAGGTAAATATGACTTCTCCTTTTATGAATGCGTATTCAAATTTGGTTATTCAAAGATGTCATAAACGCGGAATTCATGCGATTGGCGGAATGGCAGCGCAGATTCCGATTAAAAATAATGAAGAAGCCAATACAGTCGCTTTCGCAAAAGTAAAAACCGATAAAGAGCGTGAAGTTAAAAACGGACACGACGGAACCTGGGTTGCTCATCCGGATTTGGTTGCGCTGGCAAAAGAAATTTTTGATAAAGGAATGCCGACTCCAAATCAAATTCATATAAAAAGAGAACATCGAAAAATTACAGAAGCGGATTTGATTGAACCGCCAATTGGAATCATTACTGAAAATGGCGTTCGAAAAAATATCAATGTTGGAGTTTTGTATCTGGCTTCATGGCTGAACGGACAAGGCGCCGCGGCATTGCATAATTTGATGGAAGACGCTGCAACAGCCGAAATTTCGAGATCGCAATTGTGGCAATGGCTTCAGAATAAAGTGCTTTTAGATAATGGTCGAAAATTAGATTTGGCTTATTATCATGAATTGGCTTTAGATGAATTCAGAAAAATCAAAGAGGAATTAGGAGAAGAAAATCACGAAAAACAACAATTTCCATTGGCTGAAAAAGTATTGGAAAGATTAGTAGGAAATACTGATTTCGTTGATTTCTTAACGATTCCATGTTACAAATACTTGTGATTTTTTAGACACAGAATATATAAATTAAATCAGCTCAATCTGCCAAATCTGCGAGCGAATAATTTTTTCACGCAGATTTAGCAGATCAGGCAGATAAAATTCAGTATTAAATTATTTAAACACATAGAAACATAGATTTTAATTTTTCTTTAAAAAGGGAAAAGAAAAAACTAGTTTTTCACACATAGCTATGTGCATTGAAACAAGTGAAACGCCTTTAACCACAAAGTATAACTATGTTTCTATGTGTTAAAAAAATAAGTCCAGTTAAAACTGATTACTGATAACTGAGACTGAAAACTTTACTAACCACTTAAACTATACTTATGAAAACAACAGAAGACAGAATTCAGGAATTGATTAACGATTGGATAACGAACCCAAGATGGAAAGGTGTTGAACGCCCTTATACTGCTAGTGAAGTAGTTGAACTTCAGGGTTCATATCATATTGAGCACTCTATTGCTAAAATGGGAGCGCAAAAATTATGGAAAAAGTTAAAAAGTCAGGATTATGTAGCTGGTTTGGGAGCGTTGACTGGAAATCAGGCGATTCAGGAAGTCGATGCGGGTTTAGAAGCGATTTATTTAAGCGGATGGCAGGTTGCTGCTGATGCAAACCTGGCGGGAGAAATGTATCCTGACCAATCGCTTTATCCGGTAAACAGCGTTCCGATGGTGGTAAAAAAGATCAACAATGCTTTATTGCGTGCTGATCAGATTCAGACTGTAAATAAAATTGAAGATAAAAAAGATTATTTAGTTCCTATTGTAGCTGATGCTGAAGCGGGCTTTGGAGGAAACTTAAATGCTTTCGAATTAATGAAATCAATGATTGAAGCAGGAGCTTCTGGAGTTCATTTTGAAGATCAATTAAGTTCTGCTAAAAAGTGTGGCCATTTGGGTGGAAAAGTTTTGGTTCCAACTCAGGAAGCAATCAATAAATTAATTGCGGCACGTTTGGCTGCAGATGTTATGGGGGTTTCGACTTTAATTGTTGCCAGAACAGATGCAGATGCGGCAAATTTATTAACGAGCGACGCAGACCCAAGAGATAGAAAGTTTTTAACCGGAGAAAAAACTGCGGAAGGTTTCTTTTATGTGAAGAACGGAATCGAGCAGGGAATTGCAAGAGGGTTGAGTTATGCTCCTTACGCCGATTTAATTTGGATGGAAACCAATAATCCGGATTTAGAATTTGCGAGAAAGTTTGCAACAGCTATGAAAAAAGAATTCCCTGATAAAATGCTGGCCTACAATTGTTCTCCATCTTTTAATTGGGCAGCAAAATTAACGGTTGCTGAAATGGAAACATTTAGAGAAGATTTAGCAGCAATGGGATATAAATTCCAGTTCATTACTTTGGCAGGATTCCATGCTTTGAACACGAGTATGTTTGAATTATCGAAAGCGTATAAAGAGCGCGGAATGGCAGGATATTCTGAATTACAGGAACGTGAATTTGCGTTACAGAAAAACGGATTCAGAGCAGTAAAACATCAGGCTTTTGTAGGTACTTCTTATTTTGATGCGGTTCAAAATACGGTTATGATAGGAAGATCTTCTATTACAGCAATGAAACATTCTACTGAGGTTGAGCAATTTTAATTCAAAGAAAAGCCAGTTCGATGAACTGGCTTTGTTTTTTTTGCCACAGATTTCACAGATTAAAGTGATTTTTTTTAGCCACGAATTACACAAATTTCCACGAATTAATTGATTTAAAAATTAAAATAAAATTCGTGGAAATTTGTGTAATTCGTGGCAACATTTTTTTAATCCTTTTAATCTGTGGCAAAAAAAAACTTATTTCTTCAAAAGTCGAGCTTTCATTTTGCTGAAAAATTCCGGTGTTACTCCAATGAAAGAAGCGATTTGTTTTTGAGGAACTTTGTGAACTAATGTTCCGTATTTCTTAGTGAATTTTTCAAAACGTTCTTCGGCAGGTAAACTTAAATTGTCCATTAATCGTTGTTGATTGGCCACTAATGAGTTTTCAATTAAAATTCTAAAAAAGCGTTCCAATTTTGGAATTTCAAGATACAATTGTTCCTGATTTTCTTTGGATAAAGAAACAACTTCGGCTTCTTCCAGAACTTCAATAAAAAGCTGTCCCGGTTTTTGCGAAAAATAACTGTACATGTCGCTCATCCACCAGCCTTCGCAGGCAAAAGATAAAACATGTTCAACTATATTATCATTGATATTGAAACTTCTTAAAATTCCTGAGTTTACAAAATAAGAATGTTTACAGACTTCGCCGGCATTCAATAAAATCGTTTTGGCTTTATAAGTATTCGTTTCTAGTTTAGATAAAAAAAGTGCTTGTTCCTCTGGTGTCAAAGAAACATGTTTGGCAATATTTTCAAGAATTAATGTCATTATTTTTCGTTTACTAGAGTGAATGAAGTCGCTTTAAAACGATTTTTTTCGATTGTTCCGGTTACAGAAGCTTTTCTGATGGCATTGCAAAATCCATCTTCGGCATGTGCGTCTCCGTGATCGTGAATGGTTGTTCCGTCAACGAAATAGGTTTTTCCATCAATGCGAACCGCTAAATCACAGCTTTTACCTTTCATCCCAAATTGACATTCTCCACAAGAAGCTTCTACAATGGTTGGTTTATCGATTACTTTTTTAGATTGAGCCTGAGTTGCAATTCCAACAAACAGGAAAAGTACGAATATAAGTTTTTTCATTTTTTAAGAATTTACAGTTATTAATTTTGCCGTTTCTTTGGCGCGTTCGGTTACTTTTTCGATTGGAGTTGATAAAGAATCCTGAGCTAAAACAACTCCCATTCGGCGATACGGTCTTGAAGTTGGTTTGCCAAAAATCCTGAAATCAGTTTTTGGTAAAGCAGCGACTTTTTCGATTCCGGTAAAAGTTGGATTTGTAGAATCTTCTGATGCTAAAATTACGGCACTTGCTCCGGCTTTTTCTAAAGTAATTTCAAAAATTGGAAGGCTTAAAATCGCTCTTAAGTGCAATTCAAATTCATTAAAATTCTGCGTTCCTGATAAAGTTACCATTCCGGTATCATGCGGACGAGGAGAAAGTTCTGAGAAATAAACGCCTTCTTTTGTTAGGAAAAATTCAACACCAAAAAGTCCAGCTCCGCCAAGTGCTTCTGTAATTTTTTCAGCCATATCCTGAGCTTCGTATAAATCAGCTTCAGAAACCTGTGCCGGCTGCCAGCTTTCCTGATAATCGCCGCGTTCTTGTCTGTGACCAATTGGAGCGCAAAACAAAGTTGGATTGTTATTTTGTGTAATCGTTAAAAGCGTAATTTCCGAATCAAAATTGACAAAGGCTTCTACAATAACTTCTATAACATCACCACGCGAACCCGCAACGGCATATTGCCAGGCTTTTTCGATATCGCTTTCTGTTTTTATAGTCGATTGTCCTTTTCCAGATGAAGACATTAAAGGATTTACGACACACGGAATTCCAACTTCCTGAACCGCTTTTTGCAGTTCTTCAGCTGAAGTTGCGTATTGATATTTGGCTGTTTTTAAGCCTAATTCTTTTGCGGCTAAATCACGAATTGCTTTACGGTTCATAGTAAAGTTTGCCGCTTTTGCTGAAGGAACAACAGTGATTCCTTGTTTTTCATAATCGTAGAAACGTTCGGTACGAATGGCTTCTATTTCTGGAACTATAAAGTCCGGTTTATGTTTGGCTACGATTCGGTCAAGCGCTTCGCCGTCGAGCATATTGATGACTTCAAAGCCGTGTGCGACTTGCATGGCTGGGGCATTTTCGTAACTATCAACTGCAATTATGGTTTGTCCGATTCGTTGGGCGGCAATGACAAATTCTTTGCCTAATTCACCTGAACCTAGGAGTAGTATTTTCATTTTGGAATTTTGTAAATAATGGAGTAGTAAAAGTAGCGAAAAATGTTTTTAACCGCAAAGCCTATTCGCATGGATTGGTGTAGAGACGCACTGCAGTGCGTCTACGTAATCTAGGTTTAACCGTAAAGTTCGCAAAGAATTACGCAAAGAACGCACAGTATTGATGTTAAGGAAGAAGGCGAAGGTTCGCAAAGTATCTCACGCAGATTTTGGAGATTGGACAGATTGTGATTTAATTTTTAGATAAAGTAACCATGCAGTTTGTCATTTCGAGGAACGAGAAATCTTCGCGAGAAGCTCGACAAAGATTGACTTATTGGAACGGAGCTACTTGCAAAGATTTCTCGTTCCTCGAAATGACAAGATTGAGGCAAATAGCAGGATAAAAAAAGAAAAAGGTTCGCAAAGATTTTAGATTAATCTTTGCGAACCTTTGTGTATTTCTTTGTGAATCTTTGCGGTAAAATCAATGAAAATGATCTTCTTCAATTTCGAATTCGGCATCTTTTTCCCAGATTTCCATTTCGCAGGGTTTGCAGTTGAATTTTAGTTTGTATTCAAGTTCGCCTTGTTTCAATACTAATGGCTCTTTTACCTTGATACCCACTATATCTTTTTGGTGTATCGGGCATTTTTTTAATTCGTATTTGATGCAATATTTCGTTGTCATTACACGAGATTTTCCTGGATCCCATTGTAATTCGAATGCTTTTTCGATTTCGGTTACACCGTGACGTTCGTAGAATTTACGAGCGGTTTTGTTCGAAACGTTGTACATGAAATCAAGTTTCGTTTCAGGATAGGGATGCGAGGTTTTTACCATTTGGTGTTCTTCACGTTTGTAATTTGCCAAACGAATTTCAGTCAACTGATCGTAAACTGTTCTTCGCATTTCGTTGATTTTTGAAATAGGAAGGAACCAGTTTTGAGAAAACATAATGTTAATTTCATCAGCAGTATAAGGTGTGAAACCTGTTTTTGCCAATTGTGTTTTAATGTTTTCTTCTATTGATTCGCCAGTTTTTGTCTGCTCTTTAGCATGTTCTAAATTAACTATGCTTACGTTTCCGTCTTCGTCTGTTGCGATTAATTCGAAACCATTTTCAGTTTCAGTAAGTAATAGAGTTGTACTTAATTTACGAACAGCGCTATCTTCTCTTTCTACAATTTTGATGAAAGCGGCGTCGTTATTTCTGTAGATGAAAGTTCCGTCTTTTACTTCTTTTAGAACGTTCGGGTAAATTTTTCCGTTTTCGGCTTTGTTTACGTAAATTCCGTCGGCTTCGTTATTTTCGTTGATGAAACAAAGTCCGTCACCGTTATTTAATAATTCACCGTTTTCGATTTCGTAAGCGTTTCCAACCGTTCTGATTAATTTACCAATATATTGTCCTTTTGATTTTGGGCTTTCCCAAGAACCAATTGAGCTGTGTCTTTCGTTTACGAAATAGTCTGTATAACCACGATTAAAGGTTCTGCTTAAAGAAGAATCAAAAGTATAAGTACAAGTTCCGGAAGAAGCTTTCCTATATTTTTCACTTCCTTCGCCTTCTAAAAAGCTGTCTAGTTTTTGACGTAAATAAGAAACGTTGTTTTTTACGTAAACCACATCTTTCAATCGTCCTTCAATTTTAAAGGAAACGATTCCAGCTTCAATCAAATTCGGAATTTGATCTGAAATATCTAAATCCTTTATTGAAAGTAAGTGGCTGTTTTTGATTAAAGTTTCTCCGTTTCCGTCGATTAAGTTATAAGGTAAACGGCAGTTTTGTGCGCAAGAACCACGGTTGGCGCTGCGTTCTCCGTTTGCCACACTCATATAACAGTTTCCGCTAAAAGAAACGCATAAAGCTCCGGTTACGAAAAATTCTAATTCAACATCTGCGTGGTCATAGATCGTTTTAATTTGATGCAGGTTTAACTCACGAGCCAAAACAACACGTTTAATTCCGGCATCTTTAAGGAATTTAATTTTATCGGCATCACGATTATTGGCTTGTGTACTTGCGTGAAGTACGATAGGAGGAAGCTCCATTTCCATAATCGCCATATCCTGAATAATCAGGGCATCAACACCAATTTCGTATAATTCCCAAATCATTTGGCGACAAGTCTCTAATTCATTGTCGTATAAAATGGTATTCATAACGACAAAAACCTGAGCATTAAATAAATGCGCATATTGTACTAAAGCAGCAACATCTTCAATAGAGTTGTTGGCATTAGAACGTGCACCAAATTGTGGTGCACCAATATATACTGCATCAGCACCACTGTTTATGGCTGCCATTCCTCCAATTAAATCTTTAGCAGGAGCTAATATTTCGATTTTCTTCTTCATTTCTAAAACTTTAGACTTTTGTGGTATTCCCGAAAAAAAGTGTGCAAAGGTCTTATAAATTATTTGAGTTTGCTAATGATGAAGGGATTTTTTTGAATTTGTTAACTTAATATGGAATGATGCTGCTTAAAGAGATAAAAAAAATATTAAAGATATTTAATAGTTCTAGATGTTTCTGATTTTTTTATAAGTCTTCCATTTTTAATTTGTGAATACTTTTTTTTAATCCAGTTACCAAATTTATCATATTTAATTTCCATTTCATAGGTTGGAGATTTAACTATATCCCCATATTCGTTTACAATATTTTCCGAATTAATTTTATGTGAATCAATAATAGTTGTTTGGGAACTAATGAGTTCATCATTACTGTTATAATACTCAATAGTTACTTCATTTTTTTCGTAATCATATTTGCTTTTTTCTACTCCAACAATTTTATCTTTTAAATATCCTATAAGTTCAAGAGGATCTCCTTTTTCATTATTTGTTATATCTGTTTTTCGAAAAATATTTCCATTTTGATCCTTATCAGTAACATTTATTAAATAACCATTCGAATCGAAATTGTATGATGCAGTTTCGACAGTATGTCCTAGATATCTGTGCCAATTTTCAAGCTTCCTTCCAATACATTGAGTCCCTGTACTATCATAAATTCTGATAAGTCGCTGTTTTAAGTTATCGTCATTATCATATCTAAGTTCTGTTATTTCATTATTTTGAGAATTGTATGAAGTTATTTCTTTTGTATGCTCAATTGTGTTATTTGAATTATAAAAAGTAGTATATGTTGTGGTTTCTGAAACTAATTTTGGTGAATGAAAATTATCATTTTTCCTGAAATTTAAAGCACTTAAAGTGCTTTGTGAATAGATAATAATAGTTAAGAAAAAAGTAATAATAGTGAGATGCCTTTTCATAATTTAATTATAAAAAATAACGATAAATTTTTAACTCGTGTTTATATATGATTAATCTAATGGAAAGTTATACCCTAATGCAAACACTGCTGTTGACTGTTTTGCAGCCGGATGAAAGTAGCCGGAAATACCAATTTCAAAATTGTTATGTCTGCCTACTGCCAATCCAATACTAAATGGAATATGCAGCAATACATCGCTTTTATTAAAATTAACGTTGGGTGTAAATGTTTGGAATTTACCTATCGAAGTTCCAATACCACCTTCAATAAATGGAGCGACCCATGGAATAGGTGCACAAATGCGAACTTTTCCTCCCAGTAAAAAAGCATTAGTTGTTACTTTATACTGAGGTTGGTTTTGTATATTTTGATCTTTGTCTACAGATTCAAAAATGGCACCAGCATAAGGTCTTACGCTAAACCATGATTTTAACCCTATAATATATTCACCTTGAAGATAGAGGCCGCCTCCCATAACATCTACTTCTTCCTGGCTTCCATAATCTTCGATGTAATAAGAAGCGCTGGATCCAAAACCTATAGATGCTTTAATAGAATTGCCTTTTGTTTGGGCTTTTGAATAAGACGAAAATAAGATGAAAAATAAAATGGTTATAAAACCACGTAAACTTAAGGTCATAATTTTTTGATTTATTAATTTGGCACCGGCGAAAATAAGTTTTATTTTTCAATTTTATATATAAAAAAAACCACCCAATCCGAAGACCAGGCGGTTTTAAAAAAGCATGAACCAATCGATTAGCTTGCTTTCATTTTAATTTGCGATAAAGTATTTTGAATGCTGTTTAATTGTTTTGAAACAATAAAAACCTGACTGTGTTCTAATTCATTTTCTTCGAGCGCTTTTTTATATTTTTCGATAGCAGCTTCTTCTCCGGTAATACAAGCATTTATAATAGCTTCGGTATCACCACCTGTGAAAGATGATTTGATATCAATCCAAGTTCTGTGTAAAGCTCCTAGTGGTCCGCCGCCTGATGTATCTGTTGATTTTCCAAGTTTATTGATTTCGTCTTGTAATTCTACAATAAATAAAGCTCTTTCACGAGCATATTCAAGAAAATCAGCTTTAATGGCTAAATTTTCTACATGCTCTGCAGCGTTTGTATATCCTAGTTTTCCATCTTCAAGAATTGAAATTAATCCTTCTAAAGTTTTCACTGTTTCTTTTGTGGTTTCATCTGTATGTATCATGACTAATAGTTTTTAAATTAATACATTACAAAGTTGGCGATTTATAAAGTGTTATGTTTTACAGGATTATATGTGGTGTTTTACAATATTGTGGAATGGGAATTTTGAAAGTTTATTTTTTTGTTCTCGCAGATTTAGCAGATTCAGCTGATTTTTTCTTTTGAAAATGAATTGTGTCGTTTCCGTTTTGCGTGAGGGATAGTAGTGAAAAGCCCGCAGTCTCGTCTTTTGACGAGACGAGGACTTGTAACGGATAGCCCGACCCGGAGGGGCACGCCCAAAAATTATAGAAACTTATTTTTTGTAACCTTTAATTGATTGATGCCGTCAAAGCTTTATCAATCAAACTAAATCATCACAAAATGAAAACAATCTTAAAATCGTTTATTGTTCTGTTTATAATGGCTTGTTCGGGTTTGTCGGCTCAGAATTTAGAAACTAAAATAGATAGTTTAATTACTTCAAAGTTTAAACCTGAAAACCCAGGAGCTGTTTTTCTTGCAGTTAAGAAAGGGAAAGTAGTGTATAGAAAAGCTTTTGGAATGGCTGATTTAGAAATGAATATTAAAATGAAACCTGAATTTGTTTTTGAAATTGGTTCGATGACCAAACAATTTACGGCTGTTTCTGTTTTAATGCTTGCTGAACAGGGAAAACTGAAGCTTGATGATGAAATTACGAAGTTCATTCCTGATTATCCAACGAATGGAAATGTCATTACACTGCATCATTTGCTGACGCATACATCAGGAATAAAAGATTTTACGAGTATGAAATCGATTAAAGATATTGCAAGACGGGATTTGTCGCCTAAAGAATTAGTAGATTTTTTTAAGAATGAACCTGTTGATTTTAAACCTGGCGAACAATATAAGTATTGCAATTCAGGCTATGTACTTTTAGGTTATATTATTGAAATTGTGTCTGGGCAGACTTATGAGGAATTCATAACCCAAAATATTTTTAAGAAAATAGGAATGGAAAACAGTTATTATGTAAGCCATGATAAAATTATTAAAAACAGGATTTCTGGTTATCGTGACAAGAATGGTTATATAAATGCAAATTATATTAGTTTTTCTATTCCGTATGCTTCGGGATCGATAATGTCCAATGTTGATGATTTGC
Source organism: Flavobacterium sp. FG68 (assembly GCF_057808895.1). Classification (NCBI taxonomy): domain Bacteria; kingdom Pseudomonadati; phylum Bacteroidota; class Flavobacteriia; order Flavobacteriales; family Flavobacteriaceae; genus Flavobacterium; species Flavobacterium sp. FG68. Next base: position 28,481 of record NZ_JBMDIY010000011.1, on the reverse strand, counting down.
TGAAATGGCAAAATGCAATAAATACCAATATATTATTAAATCCAGTTTATACAGAAAAAGCTTTTACGAATTATAAACTAAATAACGGGACGAATATAGATTATGGATACGGCTGGCATTTAGAAAAAGTGAAAAACAAAATAATCCGTGAACATGGCGGAAGTATTTTCGGTTTTAAATCTATGGGAGTTTATGAATCAACAGAACAAATTTATGTAGTTGGTTTGAGTAATTGTGAATGTAATTCTCCAACTTCAATTACAAAAGATATTGCTGCCCTTTTAATTGACTAAACAAAAAAAGGGTGTTTTTAAAACACCCTTTTTACTTTATATTATAGCTAATTATACAGTCAAAGCTTCTTTGATTCTGCGTAATGCTTCTTTTAAAATATCGTTGCTTGTTGCATAAGAGAAACGAATACAGTTTGGATTTCCGAAAGCGTCTCCAGTTACTGTTGCAACGTTTGCTTCTGCCAAAAGATACATTGAAACGTCGTTTGCATCTTTGATTTCAGTTCCTTTTAATGTTTTGCCGAAGAAAGAAGAAACGTCTGGGAATACATAAAATGCACCTTCTGGAACGTTGATTTTTACTCCCGGGATTTCTTTTAATAATCCTACAACTAAATCTCTACGACCGTGGAAAGCCTGAACCATTTCGTTTAATACTTTTGGGTCAGCATCTACTGCAGTAATTGTAGCACGTTGTGCCACAGAATTTGCTCCAGATGTTACTTGTCCCTGAATTTTTGTACACGCTTTTGCGATAAATTCCGGAGCTCCAATATATCCAATTCTGTATCCTGTCATTGCAAATGCTTTTGCAACTCCGTTTACAGTAATTGTTTTTTCTAACATTCCCGGGATAGAACCGATACTGCAGAAAGTTCCTGAGAAATTGATGTGCTCATAAATCTCATCGGCAACTACGTAAATATTTGGGTGTTTTTCTAAAACTTTTGCAAGCGCTGTTAATTCTTCTCTGCTGTAAACAGATCCAGAAGGATTACATGGAGAAGAGAACCACATCATTTTTGTTTTTGGTGTAATTGCAGCTTCTAATTGCTCTGGAGTAATTTTGAAATCTGTTTCTACAGATGTTGGAACTTCAACCGGAACTCCGCCAGAAAGTTTTACGATTTCGAAATAAGAAACCCAGTATGGTGCTGGTAAAATAACTTCGTCACCATCGTTTAACATTACTTGTGCAATGTTGTATAAAGATTGTTTTGCTCCTGTAGAAACTACGATTTGAGATGGTTTATACTCTAAATCATTGTCTCTTTTAAATTTTCTGCAGATAGCTTCTTTTAAATCCTGATATCCATCAACAGGAGAATATGTACTGTAATTATCGTCGATTGCTTTTTTTGCAGCTTCTTTAATAAAGTCTGGTGTATTAAAATCTGGTTCACCCAAACTTAAACTGATAATGTCTTTTCCTTGTGCTTTTAATTCGCGAGCTAAAGCTGCCATTGCCAATGTCTGCGAAGTCGCAAGATTGTTGATTCTGTCCGAAAGAATATGGTTCATTATAAAAATTTTGAATGTCCTTAATTGTTGCGCTATTTAAGGATGGTTAATTATTAATAGATTTTTTTTAGTTTAAACAGATAATTCAGGTTTCATTCCTAAGTCACGCAAATGTTTGAAGTGAGCTGCAATAGCACTTCTCATTGTTTTGTATTCGTAATATGGTAAATTACATTCTTTTGCAGTTTCCTTTACGATTTTTGCAATTTTGCCATAGTGAATGTGACTGATATTTGGAAAAATATGATGTTCGATTTGGTGGTTTAATCCGCCAGTGTACCAGTTTACGATTGCATTTTTTGGTGCAAAATTAGTTGTGGTATACAGTTGGTGAACTGCCCATGTATTGTCCATTTCTCCTAATTCATTTGGAGATGGATTTGTAGTGTGATCAACAACGTGTGCTAATTGAAATACAACACTTAAGATTAATCCGGCTGTGTAGTGCATTACGAAAAATCCTAAAAGCACTTTCCACCAGGTAATTCCAATAAGTATTGGTAAAACAATCCAGATTGAGATGTAGATTACTTTTGTAATAATTAAAGTTGTCCAAAGAATTTTTGGGCTTTTTGGTTCACCGTAAGATAATTTTCTTTTAAGATAATTTCTCATTTGCTTAAAATCAGTAGTAATAGCCCAATTGAAAGTTAATAATCCGTATAAGAAAACAGAGTAATAATGTTGAAAACGGTGAAAACTATGCCATTCTGCATGTTCTGTAAAACGAATAATCCTTCCGGCATCCAGATCTTCATCGTGTCCGGGAATATTAGTATAAGTATGGTGAAGCACATTGTGCTGAACCTGCCAGTTGTAAACGTTTCCGGCAAGAACATAAATAGTTCCGCCCATGAATTTATTAATCCAGCTTTTGTTAGAGTATGAACCGTGATTGCCATCGTGCATTACGTTCATTCCAACGCCTGCCATACCTACGCCAATGACGATTGATAAAAGCAGCATTACCCAAAAAGGCATATTTAATGTAAGGATCAAAAAATAAGGAGTTAAAAAAACGGCGAATAGAATAACGGCTTTTAAGTGTAACTTCCAGTTTCCTGTTTTCTGAATGTTATTCTCCTTAAAGTAATTGTTTACCCGTGAGTTAAGTGTTCTGAAAAACTTCAGATTGTCTTGCCTAGCAAAAGTTGGAGCAGTGTTATTCATAATTGTTTTAAATAGTTTTCAAAGGTAATTATTATAAATTCTCAATTTGCAAAATTGAGTTAAATATTTCAATCGTAAAGTAGTACTTTTGTTAAAAATTTACTGCAATGGATGAGATATTGAAATATTTTCCTGATTTGACCGATCTTCAAATAGAACAATTTCAAAAATTAGACTTTTTATACCACGATTGGAATGAAAAAATCAATGTGATTTCGCGTAAAGACATTGATTCCTTATATACAAAACACATTTTGCATTCTTTAGGAATTGCTAAAATCATGAAGTTCGAACCCGGAGCAACAGTTCTGGATGTTGGAACCGGCGGCGGTTTTCCCGGCATTCCGCTAGCGATTCTTTTCCCGGAAACCCGTTTTTATTTAATTGATGTTATTGCTAAAAAGATAAAAGTAGTTCAGGGTGTTGTTGATGCATTAGAATTAAAGAACGTAAAAGCAGAACAAAAACGTGCTGAATTGGTAAAAGGCGATTTCGATTTTATCGTAAGCCGTGCCGTAACCAATATGCCGGATTTTGTTTCGTGGATTCATGATAAAATTAAAAAACAGCATAAGCATACTTTAAAAAATGGAATTTTATATTTAAAGGGCGGCGACCTGACCGAAGAATTAAAAGATTTTCCAAATGCGAGTCTATATGACTTGGCAGCAATATTCGATGACGAATTTTTTGAAACTAAAAAAGTGGTTCATCTTCCTTTAAAATTTAAACCCTAAGTTATACATAAAGATAAATAACCCGTAAAGAATTTCTTTTCGGGTTATTTTTTGAATTAATAGTTTCTACTACTAAGATGCTCTCCTGGAAAAATCCAGAAAAGGATTTGCTTTTATGTCTAAATTATCAATAAAGTTATGAATAGCATTTTCTGATGCTTCTACAGAGTATTTAAACTCAGTATCAAAGAACAATTCTCTGCATAAAACCGGTTCGTTTGAAGAATCATAAACTGCTTCATCAGTTTCATCAAGATTATCATAGCTGTATTGGCAAGGATATAAACGAATTAGTTCGGCAATTGTTTTCTCGAACCATTTATCAAATGTTTTCTTTTTTGGAGTTACGTGTCGGGCTAATAAGGTCAGACCTACAAGTTCGCTTTGAAGCAGATAAGATCCTTTTCTGTATTTTACATCGACCATTCTCACATTCATTAGAGCGATCCATAAAGCCCCGTTTACTAAACTATTAGCAGGTATATCAAGATCGCAGTCAAATAATAAAGGATTTGTTTGCTCACGATCGTTAATCGAGCACCAAAGTGCTTCAATACGTTTTTGTGTGTCTTGCGTAAATTGTGTATAACCTGTAAAACGCCAATAAACCCATTCTAATAAAGCGGCAGTTAAACCTACAGACGCTTTATGGTTAATTTGCATTAATACACACTCTAATGCATCATTGCCTTCAATAGGATCTAATAGCTGATCTATTTTCTTTTTTGTCCATTTAAAATTAATAGGATGTCCAATACTTTTTGCTTCTGAAATTACCTGTGGAACATTGTTTAAATTTCTCATATTTTTTAGTTGTTTATCTTGTATAACTTGTAATTTTTTACAGGGACAAATTTAGAGTGATGTGTCTTTTTAGAATGGAACAAGAAGTTTTTAAAATATCAAAATATGTTTTTTTCACAGCGTATGTTGTTGATAATTAGATATATAAGAAAAGTACTACAATTTTTAAAATTGTCTTGTATATAAGACTCATACAGCTTTAATAATAACTTTTATCATAAAGTATCTAAACAGAAAAAGCCGAATCTTGAAAAAGATTCGGCTTTTTTATACTGACAGGTCACAAACTTGAAACCTGAAACTTGAAACAAAAAATTAACCTAAGAAAGGGTATCTGTAATCTTCAGGAGTTACAAAAGTTTCTTTAATAGTTCTTGGAGAAGCCCAACGTAATAAGTTCAATGCAGAACCTGCTTTATCGTTAGTTCCAGAAGCTCTTGCACCACCAAATGGCTGCATTCCAACAACTGCTCCGGTTGGTTTATCATTAATGTAGAAGTTACCGGCAGCATTTTGCAATTTCGTAGTAGCTACTTCAATAGCATAACGATCCTGGCTGAAAACCGCTCCGGTTAAAGCGTATTCAGAAGTAGTATCAACTAATTCTAAAGCTTCTTCCCATTTAGCATCTTCGTAAACATAAATCGTGATTACTGGTCCGAATAATTCGGTTTCCATTGTAGTATATTTTGGGTTTGTAGTTACAATAACTGTTGGCTCAATAAAGTATCCAACTGATTTATCGTAATTTCCACCAATGATGATTTCAGCATCAGCATCTTTTTTAGCCTGATCAATATAACTGGCTAATTTGTCAAAAGAACCTTCGTGAATAACTGCTGTGATAAAGTTTCCGAAATCTTCCGGAGAACCCATTTTCATAGATTTTACATCAGTAATTAATTGTTCTTTTACAGCCGGCCATAAACTTTGCGGAATATAAGCTCTTGAAGCTGCAGAACATTTTTGACCTTGAAATTCAAAAGCTCCACGAGTGATACCCGTAACAACTTGTTTTACGTTTGCGCTTGGGTGTGCAATGATAAAATCTTTACCACCAGTTTCACCAACGATTCTTGGATACGTTTTGTAATGGTGAATGTTTGCTCCAATTTTAGCCCAGATATCTTTAAATACGTGAGTTGAACCTGTAAAGTGAACACCAGCAAAATCGCGGCTAGCTAAAACAGTATCTGTAATCATTAAAGCATCTCCAAAAACAACGTTGATAACGCCGTCTGGAACTCCAGCTTCTTTGAAAACATCAATAATAACTTTTGCAGAAAATACCTGACTGTCACTTGGTTTCCAAACCACAACGTTACCCATCATTGCAGCACTTGCAGGAAGATTTGCAGCAATAGCAGTAAAGTTAAAAGGAGTAATAGCGTAAACAAAGCCTTCAAGAGGTCTGTATTCTAAACGGTTCCAAACAGTAGAATCAGATTTTGGCTGATCGTTGTAGATTTGAGTCATAAACTCAACATTGTAACGTAAAAAGTCAATTAATTCACAAGAAGCATCAATTTCTGCCTGGTGAATATTTTTAGATTGACCAATCATAGTTGCAGCATTAATACGTGCTCTGTAAGGACCAGCGATTAATTCAGCAGCTTTTAAGAAAATAGCAGCACGTTGTTCCCATGCCATGTTTGCCCACGCTTTTCTTGATTCAAGAGCATTTGCAATTGCTTTTTCGATATGTTGTTTTTCAGCTAAATGATATTTTCCAACTACGTGTTTGTGATCATGAGGAGCTGTAATATTTCTTGTGTTTCCAGTTTTGATTTCTTCACTTCCAATATATAAAGGAACATCAATTTGAGAGTTCCACATTGTAGTGTAAGCTGCCTGAACAGCTGCTTTTTCTGGTGAGTTCGGTGCGTAACCTTTTACAGGTTCGTTTACCGCTTTTGGTACATGAAAGAATCCTTTTAACATGGGATAAATTGTTTTAAAATTTACGAATTGTTTAATTTTATACAAAAGTACAAATGATAATTTGATTATATCACAATACAATATTAAAAAGTTGTAATTTAATAAACTAATCAGGTGAAGTTGTAAAACGAAGTTTTCTATAAACGTTTAAATTTGAGATACTTCTGAAAAGATGTTTTTAAATATATTACTATGAAAATCCCCCTTTTAGCGTTTAATGACAAAGGTATTTACTGCCAGCAGGCAGATGTTTATCTTGATCCTTGGCGTCCTGTAAAAAACGCCATAATCACACACGGACATGCCGATCACTCGCGCTGGGGACATCAAAATTATATTACACATCATACCAATATTCCCATAATCCGACATCGTTTGGGAGAAATAAATGTTACCGGAAAAGAATGGGGAGAAACCTTTGTAATCAATAATGTAAAATTTTCCCTTCATCCTGCCGGACATATTATTGGAAGTTCTCAGATCAGAGTAGAACACAAAGGTGAAGTCTGGGTTTTTACCGGAGATTATAAAACGGAAGACGACGGAATTTCAACTCCGTATGAAGTTGTAAAATGCGACACTTTTATAACCGAATGTACTTTCGGACTTCCAGCTTTCAATTGGACGCCACAAGCCGAAGTTATTACAGAAATCAATAATTGGTGGGCAGAAAATAAAGCAGAAGGCAGAACTTCTATTCTGTTTGGATATTCTTTAGGAAAAGCACAAAGACTTTTAAAATACCTAGATACCGATATTGGAAAAATATACACCCACGGCGCAATCGAAAACATGACAAATGTTTTACGCCCAATGGTTTATTTTCCACCAACTGAATTAATAACCAGAGAAACCAAAAGAGAAGCCCTTTTAGGAAACATTGTTCTCGCTCCGCCAAGTGCACACGGAAGTATCTGGATTAGAAAAATGACGCCTTTTGTAACAGGTTCAGCCAGCGGATGGATGGCCTTTAGAGGTGCAAGACGCAGACGTGCGATTGATAAGGGTTTCGTTTTAAGCGATCACTGCGACTGGCATTCTTTATTAGAAAGCGTCAAAGCAACCGGCGCAGAAAGAGTAATTTGTACGCATGGTTATACTGATATTTTTGCCAAATATTTAAGGGAATTAGGTTACGATGCCAGAACCGAAAAAACACAATATGAAGGCGAAAGCGCCGAAATGGAAAAAGATGAAAAAGAAGTAGATCAAAATGAAACTTCGATTTCTGAAAATTAAATGTAAATGAAAAATTTTGCCCAACTTATAAAAACGCTTGACAGTTCAAACAAAACGAACGTAAAAGTAGATGCCCTGACGACGTATTTTAAAAATGCATCGCCGGAAGATAAAGTATGGACTATTGCGATTCTTTCACATCGTCGTCCGGCAAGACCTGTTAATACCACTTTATTAAGGCTTTGGGCAAATGAACTGGCGAATATTCCGTTATGGCTTTTTGAGGAAAGTTATCATATTGTGGGCGATTTGGCCGAAACTATTGCTTTGATAATTCCAACTACAAAAGAACATTCCGATAAAAGTTTAACCGAATTTCTACAGGAAATCATCGCCTTAAAAAAGAAAACCGATCCAGAGAAAAAGGAATATCTGCATGAAAACTGGATGGCTTTAAATTATTACGAACGTTTCGTTTTCACCAAATTAATTACTGGAAGCTTCAGAATCGGCGTAAGCCAAAAATTGATGACACGCGCTTTATCAAAAGCAGAAGAAGTAGATGAAGATGCATTGGCTTATAAATTAATGGGAAACTGGAATCCCAATACTATTACATTTCAGGAATTGATTCTGGATGAAAAAAGCTCCGATTATTTATCAAAACCTTATCCGTTTTATCTGGCGTATCCAATTGAAGGTGATGTCGAAGATTTAGGAAATCCCGAAGATTGGTCCATCGAACATAAATGGGACGGAATACGTTCGCAAACCATTATTCGTGATGATGAAATTTATGTTTGGTCAAGAGGCGAGGAGCTGGTTACCGATAAATATCCGGAGTTTAAATCTTTTGTAGGCATTATTCCAAACGGAACTGTAATTGATGCAGAAATCTTGGCTTTTCCCGAAAATGAAATCGGAACTTTTAATGATCTACAAGCCAGGATTGGACGTAAAACCATATCGGCAAATCTGCTGGAAAAAGTGCCGGTAATTCTTAAAGCGTATGATATTTTAGAATGGGAAGGAAAAGATATTCGAAATTTACCGTATATAGAAAGAAGAAAATTACTGGAAGATTTATATGAAGATATAAAAGACCAAACCCGTTCTTTTCGACTTTCAGAAAGAGTTTCGTTAACCTCTTGGGAAGATGTAGCAAAAGAAAGAGAACGCGCCCGCGAAATGAAAAGCGAAGGTTTGATGTTAAAACGAAATACTTCGCCGTACCAAGTTGGAAGAAAAAAAGGTGACTGGTGGAAATGGAAAATTGAACCTCTCGTAATCGATGCTGTTCTCACATACGCCATGCGCGGACACGGCCGACGCTCGAATTTATTTACTGATTATACTTTTGCGCTTTGGCAAAATAATGAAAATGGAGAAAAAGAATTAGTCACTTTCGCAAAAGCATATTCCGGTTTAACCGATGCCGAATTCAGAAAAGTGGATGATTTTATAAAAAAGAATACTTTGGAACGTTTTGGTCCCGTTCGAAGCGTAACACCAAAATTGGTTTTTGAAATTGGTTTCGAAGGCATTTCGCTTTCCAAAAGACATAAAAGCGGAATTGCTACAAGATTTCCAAGAATTTTGAGATGGCGACAAGACAAAAAAATAGAAGAAGCCAATTCTATTGAAGATTTAAAAAGTATGATTTCGTAATACGTTGACAATTTTTAAACACATAGAAACATAGATTTTAATGCTAAAAAAAGAGTTTAAAAAAAATCTAGATTTTCACACATAGCTCTATGTTTGTTAATGCAAGTGAAACGTCTTTATGCGGTTTCAGAAACTATGTTTCTATGTGTTAAAATTTACAACAGTTTTGTCGCCACGAATTTCACGGATTTCCACGAATTAATTTTCACACAATGATTTGTGAAAATTCGTGAAATTCGTGGCAAAAAAAATCATTTTTAATCATTAAAATCTGTGGCATTATTTTAATATAAGTTAAATGAATAGGGATGAATTATATGTATTAGCCGAAAACTGGTTTAAAAGTCAGGGTTGGAAATCTTTTCCATTCCAGACGCAAACCTGGACTGCTTTTTTGCAGGGAAAAAACGGTTTATTAAACGCACCTACGGGAAGCGGAAAAACCTATGCCTTGTGGTTTCCTGTAGTTCTCGATTACATTAAAAAAAATCCCGATTATAAAACCAAACACAAACCCGGATTAAAAGCAATCTGGATTACACCTTTACGAGCACTTTCTGTAGAAATAAAACAAGCCGCAGAACGAATTATTACCGATTTAGATTTGCCATTAACTGTCGGAATTCGTTCCGGAGATACTTCGCAAAGCGAAAGAACGAAGCAGAAAAACAAAATGCCCGATCTTTTAATTACAACGCCAGAAAGTTTACAGCTTTTGTTAGCATCAAAACAATACGAAAAAACTTTTGCGAATTGCGGTGCAATCGTGGTTGATGAATGGCACGAATTAATGGGAACCAAACGAGGCGTGCAAATGGAATTAGCGCTTTCGAGATTAAAAACAATTGCTCCAAAAATGCGAATCTGGGGGATTTCGGCAACAATAGGAAATCTCGAATTAGCACAAGAAGTTTTATTAGGTCATGATACTGAAGCGTATAAAAATTCCGTTTTGATAAAAGCACATATCAATAAAAAAATAAAGATAGAATCGATTCTGCCTGAAAAAATGGAAACCTATCCGTGGCGCGGACACATGTGTTTACATTTGATTGATGAGGTTGCGAAAATTATCCGAAAAAGCAAAACGACTTTAATTTTTACTAATGTACGTTCTGCCTGTGAAATTTGGTTTCAGGCGATTTTAGAAAGATATCCAGAGTTTGCAGGCGAAATGGCCATGCATCACGGCAGTATCAGCAGAGAAACTCGTTTGTGGGTTGAAGACGCAATTAGAAACGAAGAATTAAAAGTCGTGGTTTGTACTTCGAGTTTAGATCTTGGTGTCGATTTTGCACCTGTTGAAACCATAATTCAGGTTGGCGGACCAAAAGGAGTTGCGAGGTTTCTGCAGAGAGCGGGACGAAGCGGACATCAGCCAGGAAAAGAAAGTGTGATTTATTTTCTCGCCACACATGCAATGGAATTAATTGAAGCTTCGGCGTTAAAAAAAGCGGTTGCAAAAACGGTTGTCGAAGACCGAATGCCGTATTTAAACAACTGGGATGTTTTGGTTCAATATTTAAATACGCTCGCTGTTTCTGACGGATTTTTTCCGGATGAAATTTATGAAGAAGTCAAAACAACTTTCTGCTATCAAAATATAACCAAAGAAAACTGGAACTGGATTTTGAATTTTATCACCAACGGAAGCCAGAGTTTGCAAGCTTACGATGAATTCAAAAAAGTAGAAATCGAAGAAGACGGACGTTATAAAATCAACAGCCGTTTTATTGCCATGCACCACAGAATGCAAATGGGAACAATTGTAGGCGATGCCGTTTTAAATGTGAAATTTTTAAGCGGAGGATTTATTGGAACTGTTGAGGAATGGTTTGCCTCAAAATTACAGCGAGGCGATGTTTTTACTTTTGCCGGAAGGCGGCTCGAATTGTTTCAAATTAAAAATATGCAGGTTTTAGTTAGAAAAGCTGATCCTAAAAAAACAGCACGAGTGGTAAGCTGGATGGGAGGCCGAATGACGTTATCGGCGCAAATGAGTGAATTGCTTCGGGAAGAATTATACGCCGCAAACACAGATCATTTAACTCCCGAATTAAAAGCTTTGAAACCTATTTTTGACAGACAAAGAAAAGAAAGTATTGTACCTAATAATGACGAATTTTTAATAGAAACTTTTAAAACACGCGAAGGTTTTCATGCGATTTTTTATCCTTTTGAAGGCCGATATGTTCACGAAGCAATGGCAAGTTTAATTTCGTATCGAATCAGTTTATTGTCGCCAATTACTTTTTCGCTGGCGTATAATGATTACGGATTTGAACTTCTTTCTGATCAGGAAATTGATATGCAGTCTGTTTTTGATAATAATTTGTTTACTACAGAATATGTTCATCATGACTTGCAGAAAAGCTTAAACGCAACCGAAATGGCGCGTCGAAAATTTCGTGATATTGCTGTAATCGCTGGTTTGGTTTTTACCGGAATGCCCGGAAAACCAGTTAAAACAAAACATTTGCAAAGTGGTTCACAATTGCTTTTTGAAGTTTTTAGGGATTATGAACCTGATAATTTATTATTACAGCAGGCTTATATTGAAACCTTTGAACATCAGTTAGAAGAAGGACGTTTAATTCAGGCCATGGAAAGAATAAATAATCAGACGATTGTCTGGAAACAATGCAAAAAGCCAACGCCGTTTAGTTTCCCAATAATTACAGATCGTTTAAGGGAAAAAATATCAAGTGAAACATTGCAGGAAAGAATTAAAAAAATGACCGCGAGTTATATGAAATAAGAAATTATGAAAATCAGTATCAACAATCAAAATTTCGTTTTGCATCAATCCGGAGCTGCTTTTTGGGAAGAAAAGAAAATACTTTTTATCTCTGATTTGCACTTGGGGAAAATTGCGCATTTTAGAAAACACGGAATGGCAATTCCGGAGAAAGCGGTTTTGGAAAATTTTGCAAGATTAAATGAAGTGTTGAATCTATTCGATTCTGAAACGATTATTTTTCTTGGAGATTTATTCCACAGTAAAATCAATAACGAATGGGATTTTTTTGCTGATTGGACTAAAACGGTTTCTCAGCAGATTATTCTAGTGGAAGGGAATCATGATATTATCTCAAAAAAAAACTACGCCGATTTAAATATCGAAATTTACGAAGAATTAATAATCGATGATTTTCTATTAACGCATCATCCCACAACAAGAGAAAACTTTTTTAATTTTTGCGGACACATTCATCCCGGAATAAAACTAAAAGGTTTGGGCAGACAGTTTTTAAGTTTATCCTGTTTTTTTAGAAAACCGTATCAAATGATTTTTCCTTCTTTTGGAGAATTCACAGGAAATTTTTATTTGATTCCCGAAGAAAATGACCAAGTTTATGCCATCACAAAAGAAGAAGTAATTGAAATAAAACGCTGAATTAATTCAATGCAAAAGGAGCGCACATTCTAAAAGTAGGCACAATTACTTTGAATGTTTTAGTTGTAGTGAAATTGATCATATTAAAATGACCTTTCATAGCACCGTAAGGAGATGACAATAAACAACCAGAGCTGTAAGTGTGATTTTCACCTGGTTTTAAAACAGGTTTTTTGCCTATAACGCCTTCACCATCAACAATATCTAAGTCGTTTAATGAATCGTGGATTTCCCAGTGGCGAGAAGTAAGCTGAACAGAATCTTTACTATGATTTTCGATTGTAACTACGTAACTAAAAGCAAAGTGAATCTTGTAGTTCTTGAAGTAAGTGCCTTCAAAACTAGTTAGAACCGATATTTTTATGCCTCGTGTAATTTGAGAAACCATATTAACCTAGTAAATCTGTGTGAGTTATAGGCACAAAGCTACGAAAAAAAACTAGGAAACCTAAAACCTTAACAATGTTTTAATTAACTATGTTTATGGAGTTTGCATTGCCTTTTCCTATAACTCTTTGATAACGATCTGTACTTTCTTTGTAATAAACTAATATAGTATACTCATTTTCTGTTTGATAAAAATTACCATCAACGGCATTTTCATTATCTATATTGCCTTTTTTATCGGCAACGGTGTATTGAAAATTAGTAAAACCCTGTTTGATCATTATTGCTTTTTCAAAAACGGCTTTGTCGGTATTATAATCCAGTTTGTATTCTGGCGATAAGCTGTAATTATTGAACATTCCCGTAACGTAAATATCTTTGTTAAGCCTGAAAGCCGGGGCCGAAAGCGTGAAATAAACCCAGGCATAATCAGCTTCAATACTGTTGTCTGAACCATTTATGTTTTTCACAACAAAATTACCGTTTACGTCCTGATAATTGGTGTAAATCTGATTTCCTCTTGCGGCATTGGTATACAAATAAGCGTTGTAAATATCGTTGTTAGCGCCCACGCGACCTACGTTATTATTTGCAGCGCGAATGTCTTTGTTTTCAAAATATAAAAATTCATTGCCTCCCCAAAATTGCGTTTCAGCATCGTATTTATAAACCAGTTGATTCCCAATGGTATATTGTGGAGGAATATTTTTAATGGCTGTATTGAAATTTCCGTTTTGTAATAAAAGAACTTTTACATTTTGAATTGGAGTCTGAAATGTAATATCATTTGAAACAATCGAAAAATCCAAATTCTGTTTGTAGTCAATATTGCTGAGGTTTCGCGTTCTTTTTACCTGTGCCGCCACCGTACAATGATCTTCGTATAAAATGAATTTTCGGGAGAAAATAACTTCTTTATCTTCATTTAAAATTTTCAGGATGTAATTTCCGGACAATCTTAACTGCGTTGTAAATTGATTTGGAAACGCCAGTCGGTAATGTGAATAAACCTGAAGCGTATTAAATGAGTTCGAATAATCTGTAATTCTCTGACCGTCAAAACCTCTTAAATAATCTGTTTTCGGAATATCAGTTGGTTTCCAGTTATAATCGCAATGTGTGATTTCAAAATAATAATTGGCTTCGTTACCAAATAAATCATCAAACTGAAATTCAAATGTAGAATTCAATTCAAATATCGGAACAACATTATTGCCATTCTGAACAAAAGTAACAGTTTTGATATTGTATGGAGGGACTACTTCAGTTTGTATTTCCTGAGCTTTCGCGAAAGTAAAAACAAAAAACAAAAGCAAACTTTGATATAAAAATTTTGGCATCTTATTACGTTGTAAGATTGTAAATATAAGAATTTTATTAAACGTAATAAGATGCCATTTATTGGATGAAGCGATTTATTAAGAATTTAAAATGTATTCTAAATTAGCTTCGATCTCATCATTTATGTAGCTTTCCTCTAAAAGTGAATCAGATAAAAGCTTTTTATTTTCCTGCAGTTTGATGATTTTTTCTTCAACTGTATTTTTCGAAATAAAACGAACAACGTTTACTTTATTCAGCTGTCCAATTCGGTGCGCTCTTCCAACTCCTTGTTTTTCTGCAAAAGGATTCCACCACGGATCTAAAAATAAAACATAAGAAGCTTTTGTAATATTCAAACCAACACCGCCGGCTTTTAGCGAAATAAAGAACAATAATGGTTCTTCTTTTTCCTGAAACACTTTGACCTGCTGTTCTCTTTTACTGGCAGGCGTTTCACCTGTAATTTCACAATAGGCTATTTTGTTTTCTTTGCACCAATCTGTATAAAAATTCAAATTGGTAACAAACGAACTGAAAATGATTACTTTTTGTTTTGCTTTGACTAAGTTTTCCAGATAATTAGTAACGGCAATATACTTTCCCGAATCAATTTCAGATTCCTGATCTACCATTTTTGGGTGGTTACTCAATTGTCTTAACTTCATCAGCGTATTAATAATGCTGATTTTGTCTGGACTTGAACCATCCATTTTTAATAAAAAGTTACGCGCTTTTGATTTTTCCTGTTCATATAATTTTTCCTGTTCAGGATCCATTTCGCAATAATAAATCTGCTCTGATAATTCAGGTAAATCCTTTAAAACCTGTTCCTTGGTTCGTCGCAAAATATAAGGCTGAACCAGATTTTTTAATTCAGATAAAACGTCTTCATTCTGCTTTTTCTCAATCGGAATTTTAAAATTTTCTGCAAAGAAATTATAAGTTCCTAAAATATCTGGATTTATAAACTGCATTTGTGACCATAAATCGTCAAGCGAATTTTCGATTGGTGTACCACTTAAAGCGATTTTATGACCCGTACTTATTTTATTTATGGCTTTAAAAATCTTAGAGTTTTTATTTTTAATGTATTGACTTTCGTCCAAAATCAAATAGCGGAAATCATATTTTTCTAAAATTGAAATATCACGATGAACGATGCTGTAACTCGTGAAAATTAAATCAGTTGTGGCTAACCTTGCGGCTAGTTGTTTTCTGTCATTCCCCACATATTGCATTTTCGAAAAATGCGGAGTGAATTTTGCAGATTCGTTGTACCAGTTAAAGACCAATGAAGAAGGCAGAACAATTAAAGTTTTTAATGGTTCTCTTTCTATTGTAGTTTCGTTTGCAAATAAATCAAAATTGGTAGTTTTAGTCGTAAATCCTAATTGTTCCTGAACGGCAACCAGAACGGCTAAAGTCTGTAACGTCTTCCCAAGTCCCATATCATCTGCCAGACAAGCGCCCAAATTGGAATTAAAATGCCCTAAAAGCCATTTTACACCGTCAATTTGATACGGTCTTAAAGTTGCTTTTAATAAATCAGAAGCCACATATTCAGCTTTATAAGTTACATCGTCTTTGATTTCGGCAATAGCATCAAGGGCAGTGAAATTACTTTTGCGTAAAAGTAAAGTTCCGCTTTCTATTTTTCCGAGTTTTGCCAGCGAACTGTATTTGCTGAACCATTCTAATGGAATCAAAAAATAGTTTCCATCAGGCAGCGGAAAGAGTCTTTCTTTGCTTTTTATATTCGGAATAATTTCGCTGAAATTAATTGTATACGACCCAATTGTAATGATAATTTTGATGTCAAACCAATCTCCATTTGTATCTTTTGACGCAGAAACGGTATGATTTGAAGTAACAATTTCTTTGCTTTCCAGCTTTAAATTTTGAATGTTAAAACCTAAACTTTCCAGCTTTTCTTTATTGTCAATTATCAATTGAATGTTGATATAAGGATCTGAAGTTTCAGCATCAGAATTCAATCCAAATAACTCGTTTTTGATTTTTATTAAACCAATTTCGGTTAATTTATCGACATACAAATTTTCATCAGCATTTCGTTTAAACTGAATGATTTTAGGTTCATTAGCAACGCTGAAATCCACAAACGAATGTGTTTTCTTGGCTTTGCTTCCGTCAAATGAATAACCGTTATAATCAAAATATAGGTTGAGGTAATAACAGTTTTTAAAGAAATCATAAACCGGCTGAATCGTGCAGGAAGTAATTTTATCACGCTGCTCAATTTCAAAACCTGTTGCTTCGATATCAATTTTTTTAGCTATTTCGGGAATGAAATTCTTAAAGTAATCATCAACTAATTTTGAAGGTATTTCGATTGATTTTTTCTTTAAAAAAGGCATCAGTTTTTTAGCATTAAGGGCTGTTAACTGACCTAGTTTTTTATTGATAATTAACCAGCCTGGTTCATCTAAAAGGATATCAATATTGCTTTCCATAGGCAAAAAAGCCGTTTCATTTTCTTTTAAAGAAAGCGTATACGTAATTCCTTCGGCGTGTTTGTCAAATTGAATTTGAGGTTCAAAATAACGCGGACTGATATCAACTCTCGAACGATAAAAATCTTTTTCAGGGCCAATGTTTATCGACAACGGAAATTGTCCTTCAACAATTAAACTGTAAAAAGAAGAGAGATTTAATTTTAAATGCTGACGGATGGCAAACTCAATTTTTGAATCTTTTTGCAAATCAGCAATGGTTTTTGCCGATTTGATTTTAGCACTGAATTTTTTAAATATAAATTCAGGTTTTAAAGACTCGCAAGCAGTCAGTATTTTTTTTGTATTCGAATCTAAATCGTCAAAAACAATTCCGAAACTTTGAATTATTCCGGCGGTTGCTTTTTTGTCCAGATATTTGATTTCATCGGTATTTTCAACGATATACGCTGTTGGGATATAGACATTCAGATTTTTTTCAAAACTGATGTCAAAACAGAACTGAAATGATTTTGTAGGTTCCAAGGTTTAGGGATTTGGTTGGCTTGTAAATTAGGAATTGGGCAAAAAAATAAAGAGTTTTCAAAATATCAATAATTTGAAAACTCTTTTGAAATGAACTTGTATCACTTATATGGTGAAAAAAATTAGTTTTCCTGTTTAAAGCAAAGTGGAATAATCTCGCCTTTTGCCAAACAGTATTTTTCTACTAATTCTGGTGCAATTTTATTGGTGTAATCTTCTTCAATTACAATAAAGCCAATGCTTCTTAATTTGTCGAAATAATCGCGTCCGTAAATACGAACGTGATCGTACTGTCCGAATATTTTAGCGCGTTCTTTTTGATCTGTAATTGAATCATCTGCGAAAGTAACTTCACGGTTTAAATCCTGTGGGATTTGTAAAATCGCCATTCCGCCCGGTTTTAAAACGCGGAACAATTCCTGCATCGCTTTTGTATCATCCGGAATATGTTCTAAAACGTGATTACATAAAATCACATCATATTCGTTGTCTTTAAATGGTAAATTACAGATATCTGCTTTTACATCTGCCAAAGGCGAAAACAAATCGGTTGTCGTGTAATCAAGGTTTTTCTGCTTGCGGAATCTTTTATAAAAAGCTTGCTCCGGAGCAAAATGAAGTACTTTTTTCGGTGCTGTAAAAAAATCAGTCTGATCGTTTAAATACAACCAAAGCAAACGGTGTCTTTCTAACGAAAGTGTACTTGGCGAAAGCACATTGTTACGCTGCTTTCCGTATCCGTAAGGAAGAAAAGATCTAAAACTTTTTCCGTCAATAGGATCAGTAAATCTACTTCCTTTTAATGATAAAGCTAAAATAGGACGCGCCACATAACTCAAACGAATTAATAATGGACGCGGGATTGTATTAAGTACTAATTTAAAAAGTTTTTTCATGAGGCAGTTTCGCAGAGTTACACAAAGGAGACACGGAGTTTCACAAAGTGTTTATAAATCTTTTTATGTTGTTTTTTAATATTTTTGAATCAAAATTGATAAGTAATCCTAATGGATAATTTCCAAGTTTCAGATAGGTTAGTATTTGCGCAAAATGTACATCGGTAAAAGCTTCGACAGTTTTTAATTCAATGACAATCGTGTTTTCGATTAATAAATCAATTCGATATCCATGATCTAGTTTTATGTCTTTATAAATTATGGGTAAAACTTTTTGTCGTTCAACAGTCAAGCCGGCATTTACTATTTCATAATATAAACATTCTTGATAAGCTGATTCTAATAAACCAGGACCAAGCTGTTTGTGAACTTCAATCGCTAAACCAATAATTTTATATGTAATTGCATCTAATCTATTACGAGATTCATTGTTTTCTTCAAACATTTAAAAGGCTTGTAAAATAAATAATTTTGTGAATCTTGGCGTATATCTTTGTGAATCTTTGCGGAATAACTATAATACCAACGGCACTTTTCTGAATTCGTCTTCTTCATTGCTTTCGATTCCTAAAGCTTTGTAGATGTATTGGAAAGTCGATAATAGTTCCGGTTTACCATCGATTAGCGCTACATCATGTTCGAAATGCGCACTTGCTTTTCCGTCTGCAGTTGTAATTGTCCAGCCATCTTTATGTTGTTTGATGTTTCTGGTTCCCATGTTAATCATAGGCTCAATGGCAACGACCATTCCTTCAACGAAAAGTTTTCCGCGACCGCGTTTTCCGTAGTTTGGCATTTCAGGTTCTTCGTGCATTTTTTGTCCTAAACCATGTCCAACCAATTCACGAACTACTCCGTAACCGTGAGATTCTGTATATTTTTGAATCGCATTTCCAACATCTTCAACACGATTTCCGGCTTTAAATTCTCTAATCCCAACGTAAAGAGATTCTTTAGTTACCTGCAAAAGTTTTTTAACTTCCGGTGCAACTTCTCCAATTTCGAAACTATAAGCGTGATCTCCATGATATCCGTTTTTGAACGCACCACAGTCTACAGAAATTACATCACCACTTTGCAAAGGCGTATTATTCGGAATTCCGTGTACAACCTGAGAATTCGGACTCATGCAAAGTGAATTCGGGAAACCGTACAATCCTAAAAAGCTAGGAACTGCACCGTGATCACGAATGAATTCTTCGGCTAATTTGTCCAGATATAATGTAGTAACTCCTTCTTTAATTTCAGAAGCAATCATTCCTAATGTTTTCGATACGATCAAAGCACTTTCGCGCATTAATTCGATTTCCTCTCTCGTTTTTTGGATAATCATATTTTTCAGATTTTCAGTTCGCAAAAGTACAATTTTAATATTATTTTTTGTCTAAAATTTTTCGCTGCGAATTAGGTTTTTTTGGCCACGAATTTCACGAATTAACACGAATTATAGTTTAGCAGAATTTTTAAAGACAAAGCAATTCGTGAAAATTCGTGAAATTCGTGGCAAACTTATTTAATTTAATATCTCAGAAAAAAGCCATAAATTAGTAGTAAAATGTGATAATCATGGAAACTGCTACAGATCAAGATATAGTTAAAATAAAAGCTTTAAGGAAAATGCAAGCAAGTGCTTTGGCGCTTTTGGGTTTTGCGGTGCTTCTTTTTATAATTGCTATTTATTTTAAAATTCCAATACTGCAGGCTTTTAGCGAAGCGGCAATGGTTGGGGGAATTGCCGATTGGTTTGCGGTTGTGGCTTTGTTTCGCCACCCGCTTGGGATTCCGATTTGGCATACGGCTATTATTCCGACGAAGAAAAATGAAATTGGTGAAAACCTCGGAAATTTTGTTTCAGAAGAATTCCTGAATCGGGAAAAACTGGAAATTAAACTCGATGAATTCAACTTTGCAACAAAATCTTCAGAATGGCTTTCGCAGGAAGAAAATGCAGATAAAATTGCCAATGTTGTGGCGGTAAATATTATTCCCGGAATTTTAAGAACCATAAAAGATGAAGATGTAAAAAGATTTATTCAGGTTCAATTTAAAGAAAAACTGGAAGGAATAAATTTTGGAGACTGGGTTGCAGTTGCTTTGGAGCCTTTACAAAAAGGAGATTTGAAAAATCAAATGCTGACGAATCTTCTGGAAGTAATGAGCAGCGAATTGACTAATAATAAAGATTTAATCAGGCAAAAAGTAAAAGCATCGACACCGTTTTTAAGCTTTGGACTGGCCGATAAAAGTATTACTGAAGGTGTTTTTAATGGTTTGCAGGATTTTTTAAATGAAGCCAAAAAACCGGACAGCGCAGTGCGCCAAAAGATTGATGAGTATATTTTTAATTTTTTAGAGAAAGTCAAAAACTCCGAAGAAATGCGAATTAAAATCAACGATATGATTTTGAGTTTTGCCGGAAAAAAAGAAGTTCAGGATTACATCAACGGAATTTGGGACGAAATAAAACTGTCTATAACCAATGATTTAAACAAAGGTGATGAATCTTCCATTAAAAATAGTGTTTCGGGTTTAATTCAAACTTTCGGAAATGGTATTAAAGAAGATGTGATTATGATTGACAAAATCAATAATTTTATCAAAAATGATTTATTATCGGTTCTTCTAAACAATAAAAAAGTAATTGGAGATTTAATCTCATCAACCGTAAAAAGCTGGGACGGAAAAGAAGTTTCGGAAAAATTAGAACTAGAAATAGGAAAAGATCTTCAATACATCAGAATCAACGGAACTTTAGTTGGCGGTATTATTGGACTTGTGATTTATGGTGTTGAGCAATTGTATCATTATTTTATTATCTGATAAAAACAAGAATGTCAGGCTGAGCGAAGTCGAAGCCCTTTTTGGTTCCATAAGCTTTCGACTTCGCTCAGGGTGACAAAACGGGTATATAAAATTAAAAACCATATAAGAAATATAAGTTTAATAAAGCTTTAGCGCTTCAATTAAATGAACTTATATCACTTATATGGTTAAATATTTTACATTCTGGTATAAAATAGTTCTCGCAAAGTCGCAGAGACGCAAAGTTTATAAATTTCTTTGCGACTTAGCGTCTTTGCGAGATTTTTTTAAGTTCAATTTAAATGAACTTATATAACTTATATGGTTTGAAAAATTACAAAAGTGAATGACAAGTCATTGCGTTTGGCTGCTGGACTCCCATTAATTCTAAAATAGTAGGAGCGATGTCACCAAGAACACCATCCTGAATATTTTTCAATTGTTTGTCAACTAAAATAATCGGCACTGGGTTAGTTGTGTGCGCTGTATTTGGGCTTCCGTCAGGATTGATCATTGTTTCGCAGTTTCCGTGATCAGCAATAACGATTGTCGTGTAGTCGTTTGCAAGAGCCGCTTCGATTACTTTTTTCGCGCAAGCGTCAACTGCTTCACAAGCCTGAATAGCTGCACTCATAATTCCTGTGTGTCCAACCATGTCTCCGTTTGCAAAGTTTAAACAAACGAAATCAACTTCGCCTTTGTTCAATTCAGGAACCAGAGCGTCTGCCAATTCGAAAGCACTCATTTCTGGCTGTAAATCGTAAGTTGCAACTTTTGGAGAATTTCTCAAAATTCTTGATTCACCTTCAAAAGGAGTTTCTCTACCGCCTGAGAAGAAGAAAGTTACGTGAGGATATTTCTCCGTTTCAGCAATACGAATTTGTTTTTTACCCGCTTTTTCTAAAACTTCACCAAGAGTTTCGGTAATATTATCTTTATTGTAAACCACTTTTACGTTTTGGTACGTTTCGTCGTAGTTGGTAAGTGTTACATAATACAAGTTTAACTTGTGCATGTTTTGCTCGTGGAAATCATGCTGAGAAAGTGCTTCAGTAAGTTCACGTCCTCTGTCAGTTCTAAAGTTAAAGAAGATAACAACATCGCCTTCAATAATTGTAGCCAAAGGTTTTTGCTCTTCATTTATGATTACAACCGGCTCGATAAATTCGTCAGTAACATCGCGTGCATAACTGTCAAGAACACTTGCTACTGCATTTGTAGACGGAATTCCAACTCCATTAATTACTAAATCATAAGCCAGTTTTACACGTTCCCAACGTTTATCACGGTCCATTGCATAATAACGGCCCACGATAGAAGCAATTTTTACCGGAGTATCTTTAATATATTCATCTAAATCATGAATGTATTTTGCTCCGGATTTTGGGTCAACGTCACGTCCGTCTGTAAAAGCGTGAATATAAACCTGATCTAAACCATACTCTTGCGAAGCGTCGATTAATCCGCGTAAGTGAGAAGTATGAGAGTGAACACCTCCATCAGAAACTAATCCTAAAAAGTGTACTTTTTTATTGTTGTTTTTAGCGTAAGTAAAAGCGTCGATTAACACTTGTTCTTTGGCAAGTGTTTTGTGCGCTACGGCTAAATTAATTTTTGCTAAATCCTGATATACAATCCTTCCGGCACCAAGGTTCATGTGCCCAACTTCACTATTTCCCATTTGACCTTCAGGTAAACCTACGTTTAATCCGTCAGTACGCAATTGAGCGCTTGGGTAATTTTTGTAAAGACTATTTATAAATGGAACATTTGCATTGTCTATTGCAGATACTTTAGGGTCAGGAGATTTTCCCCAACCATCTAAAATCATAAGGATAACTTTTTTGTTCATTACATTTTTGTTTTCTACAAAGATAAGTCATTTCTAAAATTTGGCGAGAAAGCTTTATGACATTTATGTTTAATAAAATGAAGTGTAACAAAAAATACTAAATTAATTATAGAACTCTTTATTTTTTAAAATTAATTCACGCTAAGCTCTTTTTCTAACCTTATTTTTGACAGCGTTATAGTCGATAAAATATTTTACGCTCACAGAAAAAATATGTTTTAAGGCATCGTTAGTCAATAAGCTCGTTACGTTGTGTTTGAAATCCTTATCGATAATACGTTCAAAATTTGAAGCGTTGTTTCTGTATAAAGCCGAAAGCTGACTTCCGGGTGCAAACCACCATGAATACGATAAATCGGCATTCCAGGAATAAAAACTTGAGTTTTTATTTTCGGTATATTGCGGATAGGGATCCAGAGTTCCATCTGCTTCAAGCTTTAAAATATCTTTATTTTCTGCCGAAGACCAATATTGACGAACGGCTAAATTAAGCGTCATAGTGCTGTTAATGGCATATTTTCCAGATATAGTATTGGCGTATGTAATAACGTCACGATTAGCAAAAACAACAGTTTCGGGAGTATTTTCATTATTGTCGTCATCATAGCCGTCGATATAACCTTTGTTATTATTTCTTTTAAGAAAACTAAAAGTATAAACCAGTAAAAGTTTGTCATTAAAGCGATATCTCGGACTAATGTCGGTGCCATAAGCAGCTCTTCCGGGTTCATCAGCAACAGATAATGACGGATTAATATCAATAGCAAATTTGTGATTGTAATTTGTCGAAATACTTCCCCAAAAATCAAATTTTCTCGGAATTATAACATACCTGTTGTCTGCTCTTGGTTCGTAATAATCATGAGATTCTAATGGTGAAACAGAAAGTCCAGCTCCGTAATAATTATTTTTTACAGTGCTTAAATTTACTTCGGCTTCAATTCGGTTTGCCTGAACTTTTCCGGAATCTTTATTGAATTCAGAATACATTTCATAGTCAATTCTAAAACTATTAAAAAGTTTCGTTGGGTTTAGAATCCTGTAATTAGCATTTCCGTAAAAATTGTAATAATTGGTATAGAAATTAATTCCCAAATCATTTGGGTCAAAATCTTTAGATACAAAATCAGTTCCTAAACTATATCGATATTTACCACTTGTTTCTGCAAATCCTACAGTTGAGAAAACACCGTTTGTATCTTCTTTGTCGTTTATAGTGCTGTATTTTACATTTCCAAATAAACTGTACGTGTTAGCTTTAGTATTTAAATCCCACGCTAAACCCGTTACATTCGCATCTTTATAATGACCGTTTCTGGTCACATTTGTATTGATAAACGTAACCGATGAATTTTTTCTAAAACGCTGATCCAGAACCAAAACATTATAGTTTGTAAGCGGTTCTACAACCTCACGTCTGGTTTCGCCGGAAATTGTATCTTTTATCGTCGCAAAAGTTTTTTCGGTAACCGCATTTAAAATTCCCACTCCCAAACCGTTTTTAGTTCTTCCCGAAAGTTTTAAAGCATTTATAAGATTAACGTTTTGTACCGTTTCAATAACTTCTTCATTGTCTTTTAAATCTGGTTCAACAGAAGGTTTACCGCCAATTCTTCTCGAATAAAACATGTTTCCTTTGTTGAATAAATCAGTTCCTTCGGTAAAAAAAGCTCTGTTTTCATTGAATTGCTGCTCAAACGGACCTAAATTCAAAATCTGATCATCGTATTTGGTCTGTCCAAAATCCGGAATTAAAATAGCATCAACAGTAAAAGCATCTGTGATTCCGTATTTTATGTCCATTCCTCCTTTTACAGTTCCGTATGTTTTTTGTCCTTCTCCGGCATTCAAATAATAAGATGCATAAGGCATAAAAAACAATCGGGTAGGAGGTTTTATATTTTCAATTCCTTCTAAAGTTCCGGCTTGCTGTGTAAATGTCCCGATTTTTTTATCGACAAAGTTCCATGTGTATTTGTATCGTGTACGTTTAACTTCCCTGAAAAAATTAATTCCCCAGATTTGTTTGTTTTCTTGAGAAAAACGCAAGGCAGAATATGGGATTTTTATTTCAACAACCCATCCATTTTCGGTAATCGAAGCCTTACTGATCCAAACAGCATCCCAGGAATAATCTTCACCATTTGCATCAGTCATAATACAATCTGCCTGAACATCAGCTGCCGAAACGTAAAACATAAAATCCTGCTG
Source organism: Flavobacterium sp. FG68 (assembly GCF_057808895.1). NCBI lineage: Bacteria > Pseudomonadati > Bacteroidota > Flavobacteriia > Flavobacteriales > Flavobacteriaceae > Flavobacterium > Flavobacterium sp. FG68. The sequence goes on along the minus strand of NZ_JBMDIY010000011.1, from coordinate 3,583 downwards.
GCCGTCATTAAAACCATTTATAAAGACACCAAATATATCTGCAGTTCCAAAATTATCACGTTGCGAAATCTCTTTTAAAATTTTATCAGGTTCATCATCATACATCATGGCGCCAATATAAATGGCGTCATTATCATATAAAACCTTGACAGTACTTTTTTTATTTTCAGGAGCAGCTTTTCCGTTATCAGGTTCTAATGTTATAAAGTCTGAAGCAATTCCGGCATTTTCCCATGCGCTTTCCTCTAGTTTTCCGTCAATAGAAATGTTTTGCGAAATAGACTTCGCCTGCAATGCCTTTTTTTGACTGAAACACAAAAAAGTAGATAAAAGAAACGTTAGAAAAACAAGTTTGTTCATGGAATTTTAAGCGAAAAATGATTGTAAAAGTACTTTAATTTAAGAATAATAGACTTCATTTTGTTTCACTTGTTACAGTTTTAGTTTCAAAATTTCCACTTTTTTTACCTTTTTTTAAGAAAAGCACCCAAAATATTATGATTTTTTGCGTGAGAAAAAATCTTACAGAAAGATCGTTTTTATGTTAATAATGTTAAATTTTCAACAAAAAAAGCCTGATTTACAGTGTTTTATTTTGTGTATTTTCAAAAATTTCTACTTTTGTCTTACCCAAATTTATTATTAACCTAAAGAAATTCAATGATTTACAAAATTTATCCGCTGATGGTGTTTTTTCTATTATCTTTTGGTAAAGATTCAAAAAACACTCCCGAATTGAAATCTGTAAGAACAAAAGGTATTGCAAAAGTTGAAACAAACCTTTCTGTTGAAGCAAGAATTGAAAATGTTTATAATACATTAAATCCAAACAATTGTAAACTTCCTGAACTTAGAACTTTTACTGAAGCAGTGAAAGGCTTTTATCTATTGAAAGAAAGAGGAATTGTTCAAAAAAACATTTTAACCTTAATTGATTTTAGTCTTTCATCAAACACCAAACGTCTTTGGGTAATTGATATGACTACAAATACGGTGTTGTTTAACTCTTTAGTGGCTCACGGAAGAAACACAGGAGAAGAATTTGCTTCGGCATTTTCTAACTTAAACTCTTCATTTAAAAGTAGTTTAGGTTTTTATGCAACAGGTGAAATTTACCAGGGAAAACATGGAGCTTCATTACGTTTAGACGGTCTTGAAAGAGGTTTAAACGACAACGCCCGCGAAAGAGGAGTTGTAATGCATGGAGCTGATTATGTTTCTGAATCTTTCATCAGAGATCACAAAAGATTAGGCAGAAGCCAAGGCTGTCCAGCCCTTCCGGTTGAATTGACAGACGAAATAATCCAAACTATTAAAGACAAATCATGTTTGTATATCTACCATCCGTCAAGAAGCTTTACGATGGAAGAGAAGTTAATTTCTTAACTTAGTATACAAATCTGAATCAAGATTATAAATATCAGCTCTGAAAATGAGCTGATTTTTTTTGCTCCAAGCTGTCCAATACCATTGATATAAAGCATATTTTTTGGTGATTTTAAAACTCATGGTTTTTTTAGATGCAATTATAGTATCAATCTTTACTTTTGAAAACCTTTCAGGATCATCCAGAATATGTTCAGCCAATTCCAGCGGATTTTCAACACGAACACAGCCAGAACTTAATGAACGGTTACTGCGTTCAAAATAATTTCTGTGATTAGTATCGTGTAAATAAACACTGTGGTGATTTGGAAACAAAATCTTCATTAATCCTAATGAGTTATTATATCCCGGACTTTGAACATATCTGTAATTATTAGGTTTGTTTTCGTTCCACGCATGCGGATCGACAACATTTCCTGATGTGTCGTAAATTGTTATGTTTTTCTTTGCTAAATAATTTCGGTTGCGTTTCATTGCCGGAACAACATCTTCTTTTAAAATAGTTGGCGGAACAGTCCACGTTGGGTTAAAAACAACCGTTTTTAAAACAGATGTAATAATAGGTGTTTTTCTTTTACTGGTTCCTACCACAATATTTCGAACCAAAGTGGTGTCCTGATTTTCGACAACATTTAAGCTGTAATCCGGAATATTGATCAGAAAATAATTTTCGGCAAATTCATTCGGATACCATCTCCAGCGTTCTAAATTGGCGATAATCTGCTGTTTTCTTTTTTCTTTAGAATAATTTAAAGCGCTTATAGTTCCCGGTCCAATAACGCCATCATCGGCTAAACCATGTCTAGCCTGAAATTTTTTAATCGATTCAAAAGTCTTTTGATCGTATTTATCCGTAAGACTGTCTTTTCCAGTCATGTCTTTCCAGAATAAAAGTTTCTTTTTAATATTAATTACTGCATTGTTTGTGTCGTTTAAAGTAATTTTCTTTAAAGATTCAATAGTAGCAATATCTTCATCAGGAAACGAATTAATAATTTCAAGTGACTTTAATAATTGTTTGTATACTAAAGATTTAGGCTGAACATTTTCAACAATGCTGTCTAATTTGTTTTTATTAAAAGCATTAATCAAAACACTGTTAATATCAAATGTTTTTTCGTCTAAATCCCAATCGGTATACAATTTTTTAGGATCAAGTTTACCTTTATATAAATGTTCTAAATATTTCTCAAAGTTATAAGTAAGCAAAATGTCATACGTTGCGAGGTCGGCATCGTTTAGACTGCTGATTCTTTTTTCAAATTTTTCCAGCTGCGCAGCTTTATAATCTTCTGGATTAAGCCCTAATTCTTCTGATTTTTCTAACTGAGATAATACGTATTGCCTCTTTTTTAGGTTTCCCCAAACGGTTTTATTTTCAGATGAAGTATAAAATTGTTTCAGCGTTTCACTCTTAAAAGTACTTAAAAGTGCCGTATCAACTTCTACTTTTCGTTCATCAGTAAGTATAATTGGTGGTGCTTTTTTTACTGTAACCGGAGCTGGTTTAGGAGCCTCTTTTTTACAGCTAATTAAACTTAATACCAATAAAAGAAAGTAAAGTTTCCTCATTTTATAAATTTTTAAACATTAAATAATGTTCGCCAACATCTTTAATATCAAATGGTTCACCTAGGGGCTGGTATCCCATTTTTCTGTAAAAGCCAACTGCGGCGGTTCTAGCATTAAACCAAATCAAATCGACTTTGTTGTCATTGCAGTAGGTTTCACAATGCTTAACTAAGGCTTCTCCAAATCCTTTTTTCTGATGAGTTTCTAAAACTGCCATCCCTCGAATTTGTGCTTGACTTTTTTCGGCAAATATAGGATTGATTTTATTGAATAACGAAATAATTCCTATTAAATCTTCATTATTAAATAAACCAAAATGATGTGTAGTGTCTAAATCGTCACCCTCAAAGATGCAGCTTTCGATAGGTTTGCCTTCTCTTAGTACTGGCTGGCGAACGATATAAGTTTCTTTTGATTGGATTTCTTTAATAATATTCATGATTTTTTAAAAATAATTGATTTTATAACTTTTTAATTTTAAATAGGTTATAACAAAATGTTGATTTTAATTAATTTTTTTTGCCAAAAAGCTTGTTTTGAACTTAACTTTATTTTTATATTTGCACCAGCAATGCGAAAGTAGCTCAGTTGGTAGAGCTCCAGCCTTCCAAGCTGGTTGTCGCGA
>NZ_JBMDIY010000010.1:0-151030 GCF_057808895.1 Flavobacterium sp. FG68 | reverse complement strand
CACGCAGATTATTACGATCCAAGATACTACTGCTCCAACTTGGGCAACACAAAGTCGTTCTTTAGATGTAACGTTACAATGTGCCGATACAGAAGGATTCAATAATGCTCAAACTCAGGCACCAATTGCAACAGATAATTGCAATGGAACCGTAACTTATACTAAAACAACTGGTGAACTGCAAAGAGGAAGCTGTGGAAGCACAGGAACTTATACGAATACCTGGACAGCAAAAGATAGCTGTAACAATACTTCAACTACTTTTACTCAAGTAATTACAATTCAGGATACTGCAGCGCCAACTTGGGTTACACAGGCAGGAACTCTAAATGCAACTTTACAATGTAGTGATGCTGCGGGTTTAGAAAACGCTCAAAATCAAGCTCCAATTGCAACTGCAAATTGTACAGTCGTTACTTATGAAAAAACAAGCGGACAATTTTCAGCTTCTGAAGGATGTTCAAATGCTGGAACGTATACCAATAGTTGGATTGCAAAAGATGACTGCGGAAATGTTACCGATAGTTTTATCCAAATAATAACTATTCAGGATACAACTCCTCCAGCTTTTACTGGAAATCTTCCAACTGATATTACTGTTTCTTGTGATGCTGTTCCAGAACCTGCAAACCTTGAAGCTTCTGACAATTGCAGCGGAGACTTACCAATCGTATTTTCTGAAATTAAAAGCAATGTTCTTAACGAATGCGGCACAAATTATACTTTAACACGCAAATGGACTACTAGTGATTGTGGCGGCAACACCGTTTCTCATACTCAAATTATTACGGTTAGAGATACAACTCCGCCAACAGGAACTGCTCCGGATGATGTTACAGATTTACAAAGCATTATTGACATTCCGGCACCAAATCCGCAAGTTATTATAGATGCAGCAGATAATTGCAGCAGTACAGTAACTGTTACAATTAGTGATTCTAATAACGGAGGAAGCGGCTGTAATGGAAATGCTTATATCTTAACCAGAACATATACGCTCACAGATTGTGCTGGAAATAAAACAGAACTTGTTCAAACCTTTACTGTTGAAAATAAAGTTTCTGTAACAGGCGTAGCTACTAATGTTACCTGCTTTGGAAAAAGCGATGGTTCTATTTTAGTAACTAATTCTCCGGGATCAACTGTAGTTATTACAAATGATCAAAATGAAGTTGTTGGCAATACTAATTTACCTGCCGGAACTTATACACTTACAGCAATATCTGCTGTAAATGGTGAAAATCAAACTTGTACAGCAACTACAACTGTTGTTATCACTCAGCCTGAATATTCTACAAAAATATCAGGTTATGTGATGAATGTAAACAACAACTCTGGTATTGCAAATGTAATGGTGACTTTGATTCCGCAAGGAACTACAACAGGGCCAATTTTATTACGCATAACCGGAACAGATGGCGGGTACAGCTTCACAGGAATGTCTGCCGGAAGTTATTTAGTTCAAGTGCAAGATGCAACTTTAAATAGTGTTTATCAATTATATCCAACAGATTCAAGTTTATTCTTCACAGTTCTTGAAGATTGTACTTTCCAGGAACATACATTTAATTATGGATCTTCTACACTACCAGTTTTAGGCGATTATGTTTGGTATGATGTAAACAGCAACGGAATTCAGGACGAATGGTACGATGCTAACAATGATGGCATTGTGACTAAAAATGTTCCTGATTCAGGTGGCGGAATCGACTACAGCTTATGGGAATGGATCGATTTTAATGGAGACGGAAGCTATCAAGGCCCATCAAACGTTGGTGAATTAAACGCCGGAGGTTTTGGAAATGCAGCAAGTCCAAATGTTATAATTGACGGACCAAACGGTTATCATAAAGAAGTAATTATAGGAATTGAAGGATATTGGAGAGACAGACCAAATACAGAAAATCCGTATGGTCAGTATACTATTAAATTAGTGAAAGATGGAAATCTGGATGCTATGGCTGCTGCCTTAGGCGCAACTGGACTTGTAAAAGTACTTCCAAATTTAGCTGATAAAAAAGCATCCGCTAAAACGAGTAAAATTGAAATGCACACGGTATGCTCAACAACTAGTCCAAGCAGTTATATCGTAAATGTCACTCCGCAAGATTTAGTTCATTTAGATAATGATTTTGGAATAAACTGTAAAGAATACCGAGATATTGTTGCCAATGATGATTCTGCCGGACCTCTTGCAGGCGTTAATCATACTACAACAAATGTTCTAAATGTACTAGTAAATGATACACTTGAAGGGAATGCCGTAACGGTTTCTGACGTAATTATTACTACAGTAACGCCAAACGAATTTTTACAACTAAATCCAGATGGTTCTGTAGACGTTTTACCAAATGCTCCTGTTGGCACACTTACATTAATATATCAAATTTGTGAAGCAGACCAAACTTCAAACTGCGATACTGCAACAGTAACAATTACTATTGTGGCACCAGTTATGACTGTAACAGCAACACCAATTTGTGTAAACGATGTTCCTTACATTGATTATGTAGTAACACCCGGAAATTTCACTCCGGTAAATGGTGTAACAATAGCTTGGGCAAATGCACAAAATACTGTAATAACCACTATGACTAATTTACCACTTAGCGGTCGTGTTTTATGGCCGGGAGCTGTGGTTAATGAAGCTGGAAATGGTATTGACTGGCCGGGATGGATTTTCGAAAACAATAAATGGATTCAGGGCGCTGACGGTTTTGAATCATTACGTCCTACAGTTAATTTAACGATATCAGTTAATCCAAGTGAAACCATAACTGTAAATTATCCACCGGCAGATCCGTATTGTATTGCCAGACCAACATTTGCAATTGTCGCAAATGATGATAATCCGACGGCAATTACAGCACCAGCCGGAGTAACAAACATTGTAAATGTATACAACAATGATACTTTAAATAATGATCCTGTAAATCCTGCTGATGTTACACTTACAACAGTAACACCAGATCCAACAAATACCATAACATTAAATCCTGATGGTTCTGTAGATGTGGCTCCAAATTCTCCCGCAGGAACGTACACATTAACGTATCAAATTTGTGAAAATGCCGATGCCGGAAACTGTGATACCGCTATTGTAACAGTAATTATTGTTGAACCTGAGCCTCCTACTCCAGTTTTTGCAAATGATGATGTATATGCAAACATTGGCTGTAATACCTTTGGATTAGTTGGAAATGTATTGAGTAATGATTTCAAAGGGCAGCTTCCTGCGACACTTGAACTAGTCAATTTTACATTGCTTGCAGAAAATGAAAACAATGCCAAAACAGATCCAAATATCACAATCGATAATCAAGGAAATGTTACCGTTTCAAGTTTAACACCAGCCGGAACTTATACCTACATGTACCGTATTTGTGATAAACTAAGTGCCGAAAATTGCGATACTGCAACGGTAACCATAACTGTAGTTCCAAATGGAATTGTAAACATAACCAGTGAATCATGTAATGATGACTCCAGCTTAATAAACTTGTCTAATTTGCTTCCGGAAGGCACACCAATAACCGGAACATGGATTGACACAAACGAAACTAATGCATTACAGGGAAATATATTTAATCCGTTTGGTTTAACACTTGGCAATTATACATTCGAATATAAAATTACCGATGAAAATTGTCCAAGAAGTGTACTGCTAAATATGGAAGTTAACAATGACTGCCACGTTTTAGCCTGTGGAAATATTTTAGTACATAATGCTTTCTCTCCAAATGGTGACGGAATAAATGATGTATTCGTAATTGACAGTATTAATGATTTAACCTGTTATCCTGAAAATACAGTAGAAATCTATAATCGTTGGGGAATATTAGTATTTGAAACTTCAAATTACAATAATACAACCAATGCATTTGATGGAACTTCCAGAGGCAGAACCACTGTTAATAAGTCTGACGGACTGCCATCAGGTACTTATTTCTACATTCTTACTTATAAATCATTAAATGGTAATAATGAAATTCAAAATAATAAGGAAGATGGATATCTATATCTGTCAAAATAAAAAACAAGTAATACATTACATAAATCACTCTTATATAATGTATTACGCAAAAATAGTAAAAAATTTCTTATTTTTGAATAAACAAAATATTGACTTTTTGATTGGAAAATAATTAAGAAATCAATGAGTAATAATCAATAATACACATCTACTATGAGAACAAAATTATTTTTCTTCGTCATTATGTTTGTAACGATTTCTGGTTATGCACAACAAGATTCACAGTATACTCAGTATATGTACAATGCTATAAATGTAAATCCGGCTTATGCAGGATCCAGAGGAGTTTTGAGCATCTTTGGTCTCTACAGAACACAATGGGTAGGTTTAGAAGGAGCTCCGCAAACAGCCAGTTTCTCTGCAAATTCGCCAATAAATAACAGCAATTTAGGAGTGGGTTTATCGCTCGTAAATGATAAAATTGGACCAACAAATGAAACTACTATTTCTGCAGATTTATCATATACACTTCAAACATCTCCAGATTTCAAGCTTTCATTTGGTATAAAAGGAAGTGCCAATTTATTCAATTTAGACATTAGCAAACTAAATCCGGAAACTCAGGGAGATCCACAATTTCAGGATTTAGATAATAAATTTTCACCAAATGTTGGAGCAGGTATTTACTGGCATTCAGATAAAGCCTATATCGGTTTATCTGTTCCAAATTTTATCGAAACCAAAAAATTTGACGATAACGACTATGCCATTTATAAAAGTAAAATCAATTATTACTTAATGGGCGGTTACGTATTTGACCTTGACAAATTACAATACATAAAATTCAAACCTGCCGCATTAGTGAAAATGGTCGAGGGTGCACCGCTGCAGGTCGATATTTCTGCCAATTTTATGTTTTTCGAAAAATTTGTCGCAGGACTCTCTTATAGATGGAGTGCATCTGTAAGCGGCATTGTTGGATTTCAAATCACAGACGGACTTTATTTAGGATATGGTTACGACCGGGAAACCACAAAGCTAAATAATTACAACACAGGATCGCATGAAATATACCTGCGTTACGAATTCTTTAAAAACACCAGCAAAATGGTAACTCCACGTTTCTTTTAAAAAATAATAGTTATGAAAAATTTTACTCTTCTTATTTTAATAACTCTAAATGTTTTTTCCAGCTATTCCCAGCAGTCAAAATTAAACGCTGGTGCCAAAAAATACGACAACTACGCCTACGTTGACGTTATTAAAACCTACGAACGAGTAGCAGCAAAAGGATATAAGTCTGAGGTTTTGTACAGAAAACTGGGTGACTCCTATTACTTCAATTCTAATTTTGAAGGAGCAGTCAAATGGTATGATGAATTATTCGGCATAAACACTTCTCCCGAAGCCGAATATTATTACAGATATGCACAGTCTCTAAAAGCAACAGGGCAAACAGCCAAAGCCAATAGAATTCTTGAAGAGTTTAATGCAAAATTCAAAAATGATTCAAGAGCAAAACTTTACAGAGAAAACGTACATTATCTTGATAAAATTAAAGCAAATTCAGGACGTTATAAAATCGAAAATGCCGGAATTAATTCTAAATATTCAGATTACGGAAGTTTTGTATACAATAATAAAATATACTTTGCATCTGCAAGAGACACCGGAAATTTCAGTCAGCGAAAACACAAATGGACAGGCGAATATTTTACTAATATTTATGATGCCGACACAAGTTCTCAAAACGATTCAACATCTAAAGTAAATAAAATCAGATCTACCGTAAATTCAAGATTTCATGAATCTTCACTAGTTTTTACTAAAGATGGAAATACGGTTTATTTTACAAGAAATAACTTTGTTGATGGTAAAAAAGGAAAAGATGCCAATAAAGTTACTTTATTAAAAATTTATAAAGCCAGTCTCGAAAACGAAAAATGGACAAACGTAACTGCGCTTCCGTTTACGAGCGATAATTACTGCACAGCACATCCTGCATTAAGTCCAGACGAAAAAACATTATATTTTGCTTCAGATATGCCGGGCACAATGGGACAGTCTGATATTTTCAAAGTAAACATTAATGCCAGCGGCGGTTTTAGTTCTCCCGAAAATTTAGGAAAAGGAATTAATACCGAAGGAAAAGAAACGTTCCCTTATGTAACCAATGAAAACGAAATTTATTTTGCTTCAGATGGGCATCCCGGACTTGGCGGACTTGATGTTTTTGTAGGCCAAATTGAAAAAGATGGTTCTATTGATGATATTCAAAATTTAGGTGCCGATATTAATTCTCCTAAAGATGATTTCGCCTACATTATCGATCCCGTTTCAAGAAGAGGTTATTTTTCATCTAATAAAGACGGCGGTGTTGGTTCTGATGATATTTATAAGTTTTTAGAAACTAAACGTTTAAAATGCGTACAGGAATTAAGTGGTGTAATTACTGATGCCGCAACGGGAATTATACTTCCCGGAACAAAAGTTACTTTGTATGACGGTATGCAGAGAATAAAAAACTCTGCTGTTGCAGATGCTTCCGGATTATACAGTTTTGCTGTCGAATGTGGAAAAACCTATTATGTACGCGCAGAGAAACCAGAATATGCCACTAAAGAAGTCAGTGTAACGATTTCTAAAGAAAGCGGAAAAACCGATCTTCCTATTGCTTTAGAAAAATCGGTCTGTAAAGTTGTTGTTGGAGACGATTTAGGAAAATGTTTTGGTATTAAAAGGATTTATTTTGATTTAGATAAATCTAACATTCGAACCGAAGCCGCTTTAGATTTAGAAAAAATTCTGGATGTTTTAAAACAAAATCCAACAATGAAATTAGATATTCGCTCGCATACAGACAGCAGAGCTTCTCATCAATATAACGAAGCATTATCTAACCGAAGAGCAAAATCAACCATAGAATGGCTTATAAACAACGGAGTTCCTACAAATCGCTTAACCGGAAGAGGTTATGGAGAAACGCAACTGGTAAACTTATGTTCTGATGGAGTGCAATGTACAGAAGAAGAACACCAAATGAACAGACGAAGCGAGTTTATCATTACCGGATTATAAATTGTAAAAACCAAACCAATCTATAATTAAAAAGCTGTCTATTATTATAGACAGCTTTTTTAAAAAAACAACGCTGCACACTCAAGAAATGCAACGAAAACTAACCAACCAGTTCAAATGTTCTCTTTTAAATTTTAGCAAATATATTTGTGTAATATTTTCTTCCGGCAGCATCTGTCCTAATCGAAATACCAAAATGAGTATAATCTCCTTCAATATTTTCTTTATGACCCTGGCTTTCCAGCCATGATTTTACTGCTGCTGCAGATGTTTTGTAGTTGTAAGCTACATTCTCGCCCACTTTTTTGGCACCAAGAACGCTCATAATATTATTAGAACGAGACACAAAATCATTATGATTAACAACATTATTGTCGATCATGTATTTGTTGTGCTCTTCGCACTTATAAGAAATGTGATTAATTTTTTCTAATGCATTTAAGCCGATACTTACTCTGTAATCGTTTATTAACTGCATTGTTTCCAATTCAGATGCATTATAGTTATAGTCAGTAATTACCTGTTGTGTTGCAGTACTACTTTCATTCCCTTCGGCGCCATCGGCAGAGCATGAGTTCATTGTGATAGATATCACAATGAACACCATGGCGCACATAATTTTTTTCATAATCTGTAGTAGTTTAATGCTTTAAAGTAAATGTTGGGGCAAATTCTTTAAAAATTATTATGTGACAATTTTTCTCTGTTTTATTGTCCAAACGTATTCAATTTGTCGGTAAACTACAAAAATAATCGACGAAATGCATTAAAATTTTTTAAAACAATATAAAAATCTTACAATTAAGATGATAAACGATCAATCTTCCATGAAAAATCAGACTGACTTGTATATCGAATTCTGTCATGTAATCTGTTAGGTCTTCCCTGCCAAAATTCTACTTGCAGCGGCGTTACAATAAATCCGCCCCAATTATCAGGTCTTGGAACTGGTTTTCCTTCAAATTTAGCTTCCAGTTTCTTTAAATTCTCTTCTAAAAAAGTTCTCGACGGAATAACTTCACTTTGATGCGAAACAATCGCACCTAGCTTACTTCCGTCTGGTCGGGAATCAAAATAGTTATCCGAAATAATTTCAGAAGTTTTCTGCGCAATCCCTTTTATAATAACCTGACGTTCCATTTCCTGCCAAAAAAACGACAAACAAACATTTGGGTTTGCCGTAATAGCTTTTCCTTTTTCTGAATCATAATTCGTATAAAATATAAATCCTTCTTCAGAAAATTTCTTTAATAAAACCACACGAGATTTTGGAAATCCATCCAAACCAATTGTCGAAACCGTCATGGCGTTTACTTCACCGCTTCCGCCAAAATCCTCCACTTCATGAAACCAGCGGTTAAAAAGATTAATTGGATCTTCTGGAATATTAGTTTCTAATAATTCACTCTTTTCGTAAGATTTTCTATAATTGCTTAAATCACTCATGATTTATTATTTTAGATTGTTGATTTTAGATTTTAGATTTTTTTGTTTCAGGTTTAAGGTTGTCAGGCTGAGCGAAGTCGAAGCCCCTCGTGCCACAAAAGCCCTTTGACTTCGCTCAGGGTGACATCCGTTGTTCACGTTCCTAAATTTAGCATCTTAGTACCTCAGTCCCTTAGAACCTTAGATTAAAATTCAAAACTTAACCCATCATCTCCCAAAATAACATTTGGAAAAATTTCTTCGGCTTCTTCTTTAAAACGCTCAATCCCGTCGTAGCGGGTTGAATAATGACCTAAAACCAAATGCTTCACATTTGCTTTTAAAGCGATTCTCGCCGCTTCTTTTGCTGTTGAATGCAGTGTTTTTTGTGCCAAAGGAGCTTCAGATTCTAAAAAAGTAGATTCGTGGTACAAAACATCGGCATTTTCAATAATCGGAATCACATCTTCATTATAAACCGTATCCGAACAAAAAGCATAACTCATAGCCGGAATTGGGTCAAAAGATAATTTTTCATTCTCAATTACAGTTCCGTCATCAAGCGTAACATTTCCTCCGTTTTTTATTTTTTGATAATAAGCCGTATGAATATTATATTGCTGAGCCGCTTCGATATTTAACTTTCGTTCTCCCGGTTTTTCCTGAAATAAATAACCATTGGTATAAACACGATGTTTCAGCGGAATCGTTTTTACAATAACACGATTATCTTCAAAAATAACCTCACTTTCCTTCGACTCTAATTCGTGGAAAAACAAATTATACGTCGTCCAGGATTCTGTCAATTTTAATTGAAGCAGAATGAGTTCTTTAATTCCTTTTGGACCATAAATATGCAAATCAGTTGTTCTTCCCAAAAGAGAAAAAGTCGAAATAGTACCAATTAATCCATAAAGATGATCTCCATGAAGATGCGAAATAAAAATGTGATTAATTTTTAAAAATTTAATCTTATTCTTTCGAAGCTGAACCTGAGTTCCTTCGCCGCAATCAATTAAAAACAAACGGTTTTTAATTTCTAAAACCTGCGAAGTCGGGTTAGTGAGTGTTCTGGGAGTTGCGGCGTAACAGCCAAGTATTGTTAATTTCATTTTAGATTTTAGATTGTTGATTTTAGATTCTAGATAAAAACATTTTAGATTTAGCATTAAAAAAATCTAAAATCTAAAATCAGAAATCTAAAATTAAAACCCTAAGTCTCTTTCAATTTCTTCCATTTCGATAATATCGTGTGCTTCTAAAAGAGAAGGAACAACAACTAATTTATCTGAAATGGCATTAAAATCAAGATCGCAAGCTACAATTACAAACGATTTTTTTGCTTTTTTCTGAAGCTTAACCAGCGGTAAAAAAGCTTTTAAATCATTTTCTGTCAATTCAGAATCTGATGACAAATCGATTATAATATTTTGTTTTTCAAAGGTTTTAAACTGCTGCGTTACTTTTTCTACAAAGCCATTAAAATCGCCTTGCGTATCTTTTATGGTAACGGTATGTCCTTTTTGATCTACTTTCATTTTATAATTTGTGGGGCTAATATAAAAATTGATTTTTCAGAGCGCTAAGGTACGAAGTTTTTTTTAGTGTTCAGTCGCAGTTTTCAGTATTCAGTCGCAGTTCTCGGTCTCAGTATTCAGTATTCAGTGTTCAGTGTTCAGTCGCAGTTCTCGGTCTCAGTTCTCGGTCTCAGTATTCAGTATCAGTTACAGATTGTCAGGCTGAGCGAAGTCGAAGCCCTCGTCACGTAAAAGCCCTTCGACTTCGCTCAGGGTGACATCCAGATATTCAAGTTCCAACAACTTGAAACCTGAAACCTAAAACTTGAAACAAAACTACTGTATTTTAGAAGCCAAAAGATAAATAACCGCCATTCTAATCGCTACTCCATTCTCCACCTGATTTAAGATAACAGAATGATCAGAATCAGCAACTTCAGAAGTAATCTCTACTCCTCTGTTGATTGGTCCCGGGTGCATGATTACGATTTCTTTTCCAAGAGAATCTAAAAGTGGTTTATCAACTCCGTATTGTTGTGCATATTCACGTGTTGACGGGAAGAAGTTTACATCCATACGTTCGTTTTGTACACGAAGCATGTTCGCAACATCACACCATTCTAAAGCTTTGCGTAAATTTGGTTCAACTGTAACACCAAGTGATTCAATATATCTCGGAATCAGTGTTTTTGGTCCGCAGACTTTTACTTCTGCGCCTTGCATCTGCAAAGCATATATGTTGGATAAGGCAACTCTCGAATGCAGAATATCGCCTACAATAACTACTTTTTTTCCGGTAACATCACCTAGTTTTTCTCTGATAGAATAACTGTCTAACAAAGCCTGAGTTGGGTGCTCGTGCGCTCCATCTCCGGCGTTTACAATACTGGCTTTTACGTTTTTAGATAAAAAATAAGCCGCTCCGGGATTAGAGTGGCGCATTACAACCATATCAACTTTCATTGAAAGGATATTATTTACAGTATCAATCAGGGTTTCTCCTTTTTTAACCGACGACTGTGCTGCAGAAAAACTAATAACATCTGCAGATAAACGTTTCTGCGCTAATTCAAAGGAAAGTTTGGTTCTTGTACTGTTTTCGAAGAAAATATTGGCAATGGTAATATCTCGTAATGAAGGAACTTTTTTAATTGGTCGGTTAATGACTTCTTTAAAATGATCTGCCGTTTCAAAAATCAGGTTAATATCATTCTCATTGATGTATTTAATTCCTAATAAATGATTTACGCTTAATTCTTTCATTGTGTTTGTTTATATATTTATTTGTTTAATCGTTTTATTTGTTAAACCGTTTAATCATTTACTTCCGATTAAACAATTAACCGGTTAACCGATTAAACTTAATTTGTCACTAGGTGAACCACATCTTCACCATCATTTTCTTTCCAGCTCACTTTTACTTTTTCGCCATTAATTGCATCTACCTGACGGCCTCTGTAATCGGGCTGAATTGGTAAATTACGGCTGAAACGTCTGTCGATTAAAACCAACAATTCAATTTCAGAAGGTCTTCCAAAAGATTGAATCGCAGTTAAGGCAGAACGAATGCTTCGTCCCGTAAACAAAACATCATCAATAAAAATGACTTTTTTGTCTTCGACTATAAAATTTATCTGAGTTTTATTGGCTTCAAGCGGTTTATCGGTTCTGCGGAAATCATCTCTAAAAAAAGTAATATCTAGATATCCCAAAGAAATTTCAGGAGTTTGGTATTCGTTCTCTAAAATCTGTTTTAAACGCTCAGCCAAATAAACACCTCTCGGCTGAATCCCGATTAAAATTGTATCAGAGAAATCAAGATGTTTTTCGATTAACTGACAAGCCAAACGATGGAGTATGATAGTAACTTCTTTTGAATTAAGTAATACTTTTTGGCTCATAAGTAATTGTAATGTTTGGTTGGGCAAATATACAAAATCAGAATTTATTTGTTGGGGTGTTGGGATGGGAAATATTTTTTAAACAAAAAACAAGAACTGTAGAAAGACATTTAAATCTTTTTAAGCTAAATTAACATTAAGAATAAAATCTTATTTTTACTATTAAATATCTAATTAAAAATAAGATTTTCATCCAAGGTAAAACATTAATTAATGACTCCAGATTTTAGCAAAAATACAATTGATACTTTAGCGAAAAGAGCAGCTTACAAATGTTCAAATCCTGACTGTAGAGTTCTTACTGTTGGTCCAAATTCTGACCCCGAAAAGTCAACAAAAATAGGAGAAGCTGCTCATATTTATGGAGCGAGAATAGGGGCAAAAAGATATAGCACTGAGATGACAGATTCTTCAAGAGCAGAAATCACTAACTCAATCTGGCTATGTCGAAATTGTCATAAACTTGTTGATACGGATGAACAAAAATATTCTACTAGCATTTTGTTTATTTGGAGAGAACAACATGAAGAATTTATTGCTTCTTCTTTAGGAAATAATACTGATCGAATATTATATAACGAAAAAATTTCTATTCTTAAAGAGTTTACTGAATATCCACCTATTATCAAACGAATTATAATTGACAAACCAGATGGATGGGAATATAGGCTTTCTGCTGAACTAATGAGATTTCTAAATAATCCACTTTTTAGAAAACTTAACGATTTAAAAGAAGGATTATATTTAAAACCATTAGAAAACATAAATGCAGAACAAGCCTTCAATTGGATTCAAGAAAGAATAACTGAGCTAACCAGGATTTCATCTCCTGCAGTTGGATTGTTGGACAGTCTGACTAAAAGTTGGGGTAAACCTGGTGAACCAGGTGATTTAAAAGAGATTCACCATGTTACTAAACTGATTAAGGAATATTTAGAACATGTTATAGCATTTGAAGAAAGGATTCGATTTGTAAATGTCCCTTCGGAATATCAACGAGCTGTTTATTTACTTCAGAATTTAATTGGTTCACAAGTGGAAAAATTATCTATTATTCCTTTAGAACTTGATAATGTTATTTCAATTATACAAAATCCTCCAAAAGAAAATCAAACTCCAATTGTAATTAATAAAGAAATTACATTTGAGATAACTGATTCTTGGCAAAAAGAATTTAATAAGGAAATTAATAAACTAAGTGGATATTCACCAAATCAAAAATATACAAAGCAATCGTCAGGATGCTTTATAACGCTAATAATTTTAATAGTCTTTACTATTTATTTATTTTAAATAAGTAATCATAAAAATGAACTTTCAAGAGCATATCAAAAAACCTAAAACCATATTTCTAATAGATGCTGTAGGAGCATTACTCACATTTATATTACTTTTTTTCGTTCTTAGAACTTTCAATATCATTTTTGGTTTATCTAAAACTACTTTAGAATACCTTTCATTACTGGCGCTCCTTTTTTCAATTTATTCTCTTACCTGCTTTTTTCTAGCAAAAAATAATTGGAAAATGTATTTAAAAATAATCTGTACCGCTAACATACTCTATTGTGTTTTGACATTTGGTATTTTGCTATATGCTTATAAAAGCATTTCTATATTTGGTATTGTTTACTTTTTAGGAGAAATTGTTGTTATAACCGGACTTGTATTTCTGGAAATAAAAACGATTAAATCAAAAGTTTATATAAATATTAAGCCCTTCTAAATTCCATAGGAATGAATTATTTTTTTTGTAACAAATTGTAATTCATTACAATATAAACTCAATTATATAAAATATCCAATTTGGGTAATTTTTTCTTCTTACCTTATAAACCAGATTAAAATCCGGTTCTTACAATTTTAACAATTTGGAAATTAGAAATAAACAATTCGTTATAATTCAATTTTAAATGTTAACTTTTTTTATTATTGTAGTACTTTTCATTCGTTAATTAATCGCTAAACAACAAATTAGATTCGATAAAGTGAAATATTTACCTTACAAATAATAATTTAACATTTGTTTAAATAAATTAGCTGTGGTTTTTCTTACTAACCAAAATTAAACTAATTTATTTTTAACCAAAAACAAATTATCTATGCAAGTATCTAAAATTTTGGAAATACTAATTGCGTTAGGTTTATTTTACTTTCTCTTTAGTACTCTTGTTTCGTTACTCTTTGAATGGTACTCCTTCAAAACCCAAAAAAGAGGCCGATTCCTTTACGAAACAATTCTTAAACTATTAAACGATCCTGTGAACAAAAGCTACGGTGCCAGCTTATACAGCCACTTTAGCATCGATCAGCTTAAAAAAAACAGAGATTCTTACCCGCAATACATTTCGTCTGATATGTTTGCTGATGCCTTGATTGATATTATTGGAAGTCAATCTGAAACTACAAAATTTGAAAATATTTTTGATCCAAAAGGATCTACAAATTTAGTAGATGTTAAGCTAGTCGAAGAACGCATTGAAGATCCTTATAAGAGATTTAAAAAAGGACTTGATCAAATGAACTACAGCCCATTAAAAAGTTATTTAAGGGCATTCTATGAAAAAACAGAAAACCATCCTGATTTAAAAAAAGCAATTTCAAAATGGTTTGATGACTATATGGAAAGAGTAAGCGGCTGGTATAAAACAAAAACGAAAAGAAGTCTTTTCATTATAAGCTTATTGGTTTGTTTAGCACTGAACGTTAATTCTATAACTCTAATTAAAAAATTAAATACGGATGACAAGTATCGAAAAGATCTTGTGTTAATAGCAGAAAAGAAAGCTCTTGAAAATAAAATTAATGCTAAAGAAATTGATTCAGCTGGTATTGTGAAAAATATAGAAAATATCAAATCAATAATTACTGAAATAGAAGATGATGCTCTTCCAATTGGATATCATTTTGATGATAAAAAATCAAAAGAAACAAAAGGAACTGAAAAACCAAAAGAAGCAAAAGAAACAACAACAGAAATCCTCCAAAGGTATATGTGGTGGATTTTAGGGATCTTAATTTCAGCATTTGCTCTAAGTTTCGGAGCTCCTTTTTGGTTTGAAGTTATGGTAAAAGCAATTAATATTAGAAGAGCCGGAATAAAACCATCTTAAAAACTATACAATCATGAACGATATATACAACATTCATTCGCACATCTTTACAGGAAAATGTGCCCCAAAAGACTTTTTACAGGTAGCAGCCAAACTTGGAGACGGAGCTTCTACATTTCTTAAATGGTTAATATTAACCCGACCTGTCTCCTGGTTAATTACAAAATTAGGAAACTTAATTCCGAAAAGAATTTTACAATTCTTAAAAATTGGTGTAATGGCTTCGCAAGAAGAAGTCTTTCTTGACTTGAAAGGAGCTTATGATAATTCTGAATACAGTGGGATAAAAATAATCGCACTCACAATTGATATGGATTATATGAGTGATCCCGACAAAAAACCTGAAAAAGATTTCAATTCACAAATACAGGATATTTACAAATTGAAAAAAACTTACCCAAATACATTATTTCCTTTTTATGGTGTAGACCCAAGAAATCCGGATACTAAAAACCTCGAAAATCTAAAAAAAGCAATTGAAAGTAAAACCTTTGTTGGAATTAAATTATATCCTGCAAATGGCTTTTTCCCTTTTGATGCGCGATTAGACAGTCTTTATCAATACGCCGAAAAAAATAATATTCCTGTTATGACACATTGCACACGCGGCGGTAGTTATTATTTAGGTAAAAATGTCTGGTCGGTTATTCCTGACAATCCTACATCAGTAAATCCGGCGCATCCTTTAATGCCTGTAATTACTGCCCGTATTGCTGCTTATAAAAAGGCTTCTGACAAATCATTTAGGGAAAATGCCAGAGCGTGTAATCTTTTTTCACATCCTGAAAATTATATTCCTGTTTTAGACAAATACCCTAAACTAAAACTCTGCATTGCGCACATGGGCGGAGATATTGAAATATTAGGTGTGAAAAATCCAGATGCAAAAACTGCCAAATTGTTTCAGGTTGCAAAAACCTTGGAAGGTAATCTAACATCATGGTATGAAATTATCAAACAAAAAATCCTGATAGATAAATATCCTAATGCGTTTACAGATATTTCGTATTCGTTATGCGATGAAAATTGCATGATACAATTATCTAATGATTTAAAAAACGGTCTTATTCTCCCAGAGCGGGTTTTATTTGGAACAGATTATTTTATGGTTGCAAAAGAAAATGCTGAACTAAAAGTCGTTGCCGTTGGGCAAAAGAATTTAAGCGGATATTTTGATCAATTTATGAGTGCTAATAATAAAAGGTATTTGTTTTAATCAATTATAAATCGATTAAAACACTTTAATAAAGTTTCGTAGGTTCTGTCAATATTCATAACGAATAAAATGTGTCGAACCTACGGATCTTTTTATTTATTTCTCAATTTATTTTTAAACTGGATTGAAATCCGGCCCTAAAATATGAACCGAGCCGATGGCTCTTTTTTGAAAATCTTTTTCAAAAAAATCATCTTTTTCATAACTAACTTTGGTCTATAAAATATATTTTAGCACAAGTAGATAATAATAACTTACAATACATTTAGCCACTAACATAAATGAAAAAGATCCTCTTAGTTTTAATCTTATACATCTTTCAAAGTAGTTTTGGGCAAACAGCTACTATAAAATTAAAAAATCCTGTATACGCTGGAAAGGAAGCTCAAAATCCTATAAAATTTGAATTTAATGGTCAGCGGTTTGGAGAAAAAGACACTATTATTCGAATCAAATTAAACAAAAACGAATTTGACGTTTGCAAGGTTACTGCTGAAAATTATGTAATTGATTTTATAACTAAATTTAAAGCCAATGAAACTTATCAAATACATCAAGGATGTTGTTGTGCCGATTTTACTTTAGAGGCCGAAAAAAAACCTAAAAGAGGTATTGTAATTTTTAAAAACAAGACTAAAAAAGACCTAGGTTTTCTAATTGCCGGAATTGAATCAGATACTGTTGCAGCCGGAAAAAAGAAAATATTTTTTGCAACAGAATCAGCAATGTGTTATTTTAAGTCTAGCGAAATCCAAATTACCGAAACTGAATATCTCTCTGAAAAATATTATTATAATCATACAGACAATTATAAAGCTTTGGAAGAAGAACAAAAAAAATATTTATTAGATTCCAAATGGTTTCATTTTTTACATGGCGAAAAAATAGAAATTATTTTAAATCCTCTTTCAAACAAAATGGACGTAAAACTAAAAGGATATTTGACCGATAAAGAATATTTACAATTTATAAATGGTTTTGATTAAACCATAAAGGAAGTTAACTAGGTTTAAAAAAATGTTCAAAAAAGAAAATATAATTAAAGAATTAGAAAAAGGAGAAAAGTCAGGATTTGTAAAAAATTTTAATCGTAATTCTTTCATCAAAGAAATGGACTTAAAACATTCGCAAAAAAAATCTGCAAAACTAGAATCCAAATCATAAAACATTTCCAAAAAATTCTATAACGCATTTTGCTGATTCATGAAGTAATTTTAATATAGAAATTTAAAAACTCAGAATCATGCAAAATAAAATTACAAGATTGTTAATGGTATTCGTTATACTGTTTTCATTTACAAGCTGCGAAGTTATTGGAGACATTTTTAAAGCCGGAATGGGATTCGGGATATTTATTGTGATTTTTATAATTGCAATTGTTATCTGGATTTTAGCTAAGGTTTTCGGAAGCAAATAAGACATAAAAAATTAAAAAATCCCAAACTCCAAGTTTAATCTGGAATTTGGGATTTTTTTATGGATGTAGAACTTTGTCAAAGTTTAAAACTTTGACAAAGTTGTAAGGTCAAAGATTGTAAATTCTAAATTGTAATTTGGAATTTATAATATTGTAATTTAAAAATTAAAGATTATACATCTTCTTTCTTTGTTCCTGAATCTTTTCATCATCAAGATATTCGTCAAATGTCATGTAACGATCGATAACTCCGTTTGGTGTTAATTCTACGATTCTGTTACCAACAGTTTGTGCAAACTCGTGGTCATGTGTTGTGAAAATTACAGAACCTTTAAAGTTTTTCAATGAGTTATTGAATGCTGTAATAGACTCCAAATCTAAGTGGTTTGTAGGCTCATCAAGCATTAAAACATTAGCACGCTCCATCATCATTCTGGAAAGCATACAACGTACTTTTTCTCCTCCAGATAAAACTCGGCTTGTTTTTAAAGCTTCTTCACCAGAGAAAATCATTTTCCCTAAGAAACCTCTAATAAATACCTCATCACGCTCTTCTTCTGTTTTAGCATATTGGCGTAACCAATCTACTAAAGTTAAATCATTTTCGAAGAAAGAATGGTTTTCAGCAGGTAGATACGCTTGGTTTGTTGTAATTCCCCAGTCAAAAGTTCCAGAATCTGCTTTTTGATTTCCATTTAAAATTTCATAGAAAGCTGTTGTAGCACGTGAATCTTTTGAGAAAAGAACAATCTTGTCTCCTTTTGCCATATTTAAATGAACATCTTTAAACAAAAGTTCACCATCTACAGAAGCTGACAGGTGTTCTACATTTAAAATCTGATCTCCAGCTTCACGATCCTGATCGAAAATAATCGCAGGGTAACGACGGCTTGAAGGTTTGATTTCAGAAATATTCAATTTAGAAATCATTTTTTTACGAGAAGTCGCTTGTTTCGATTTCGCAACGTTTGCACTAAAACGACGAATAAATTCTTCAAGTTCTTGTTTCTTCTCTTCTGCTTTTTTGTTCTGTTGTGCACGTTGTTTCGCCGCTAATTGGCTAGACTCGTACCAGAAAGTATAGTTTCCTGAATAGTGATTGATTTTTCCGAAATCAATATCAGAAATATGTGTACAAACGGCATCTAAAAAGTGACGGTCGTGAGATACTACAATTACAGTATTTTCATAGTTTGCTAAGAAATTTTCTAACCAAGCGATGGTCTCGAAATCCAAATCGTTGGTAGGCTCATCCATAATAAGCAAATCCGGATTTCCAAAAAGTGCCTGCGCCAAAAGCACACGAACTTTCATTTTTCCTTCCATGTCGCCCATTAATGTATAATGATGCTCTTCGTTGATTCCTAAGTTAGACAACATTGCAGCAGCGTCAGAATCAGCGTTCCATCCGTTCATTTCTTCAAACTGAACCTGAAGCTCCCCTATTCTGTCTGCATTTTTATCGTTATAGTCTAAATAAAGTTCATCCATTTCTTTTTTAACAGCATACAGAACTTTATTTCCCATTAAAACGGTTTCCAAAACGGTATGTTCGTCGAACATGTTATGATTTTGGTTTAAAACCGACATACGTTTTCCCGGCTCTAAATGAATATGTCCCGAAGTTGGGTCCATATCGCCTGAAATGATTTTTAGAAATGTAGATTTTCCAGCACCATTGGCTCCAATAACGCCGTAAATATTTCCGTGAGTGAATGTGGTATTTACTTCGTCAAACAAAATTCGTTTGCCAAATTGAACTGATAAATTATTGACTGTTAACATGAATGTCTTTTTAATTAATTTGGTGCAAAAGTAGTGAAAAAGGTTCAGAGTTGCAAAGGTGCAAAGGGACTAAGTTTTTTTATGCGAACGAGGATTTTCTCGCAAAGGCGCAAAGACGCAGAGTTTTGTTTTACGCAGATGATTATTACGCAATCTTGTCATTTCGAGGAACGAGAAATCTTCGCAAGAAACTCGACAAAGATTAGCTTATCGTTGCGGAGCTGCTTACGAAGATTTCTCGTTCCTCGAAATGACAAAAATGAGGTAACTTTGCGAGATTAATTCAATTATAACTTTCTTTCGCTAAAGCAACTTCTAAGCTTTCGAAATTTGGCATGACTTTAGAAATCAATCCTTCTTTGTTTAGAATAAAATGTGTTGGAAATGAATTTAGCTGTAAAGATTCATTCATGTACTCTTTCATGTCTGGAATTACAGTATACGAAAGTGGTTTTCTGGCTAAGAATGTTTTTAATTGTTCCGGCGAATCTTCGGCTAAACTTATAAATAGAATATCTTTTCGGTCTTTATATGCTTCTGTTAGTTTATTTACCTGCGGAAATTCTCTTATACATGGTGTACAGTGAATATACCAGCATTTTATAACGATTATTTTTCCTTTCATTGTTTCGTTAGAAACTTCATTTCCATTTAAATCTTTAAATAAAAATGGAGGAAAAGCGGTTCCTTCCATTTTATAGTTTTTAAGGGCGTCAAAACCTATTTGGTTGATGGTTGCTTTTATACTGGTATCTGTTTTTGGCTGAATTTTGAATAGCTTGTAATAGTAAACCGAATCTTCTGATTTTAATCTAACTGGAATGAAATTTCCATTTGCTAACTGATCTAAAAAAGCTTCTTTTGAAATTTCTTTTGAAGAAACATCAAGTGCAATAAAATCTCTGGAAAGCATTATGTTTTTACTTTGATAGGCACACCAATCTCCAAAAGTTTTTTGAATTTGAATGGGATTTACTTCCGGATTTCCAAATTTATTTTGAGCAAAAGAAAAAGTGAAAAATAAAAATGCGATTATAATGGTGATGAAGTTTTTCATAAAGATTTTATGCAATAATTCTGGAGTCAAAAGTACTTAAAATAGTTTGCAATTTGGGTTTTAATCGTGAAGAAATGGCACGCAGATGATACGGATTCGCTATCGCGAAAACGCGGATTATGCGGATTTTATTCGCTTTTTATAATGCACCATAATCTTGTCATCCTGAGGAACAAAATGTTTGATGAAACTTAATGTCCTAGCCCTGATAGTAGTGGAAATCCTTTTGTGTCTCGTTTCTTTAACGAGACACAAAAGATTGGAACGGATAGCAGGAAATAGCTCCTAAAAAATAATCATCCCTTTATTTCATTATAAAACATAAAAAAACCTGGCAATATAATTGCCAGGTTCATAATGCGATCCTCAAGGAGAAAACCAAATAACAAATCTCCTTAATTCACTGCATTTATTCGAAATAAAAATTAGATTAAAAAATAAATAACCAAACTCAATTTTAACCGTCCCAATACTTTTATTTCTAAATTTTAAATCCTTTTATTCTAGTTTAAAAAGTTCATTACTTTAAATGATTTCTTGTTTCCAGATTTGTCTGTTACTACAACTAAAAACAATTGTTTAGTTGAGAAACTATGACTTTGAAGCAATACTTCTTTATTGTTTTGAACATTTCTGTGACTTACTAAATTTTGTCCAACAATGTTGAATACATCAACTTGGGCGATATCTTCGTTTTCATTTGAAACAGATAATGCATTGTTTTTAAAATATGCTATCGTTGCATTGCTTTTTGAAGAAATATCATCAAGAGCTAATGTTTTTGCTGCACCTTGTGATGCGAAATAAGCGGCATACGCTTTAGATAATTCAGATGAATTTCCACAAGAAGAGGCATCCCAGTTTACAGACCAAGTCATTAAACCTCTTAAAGAAGGATATGGTCCGCCTGGCTGCATCGTGTATGTTCTTCCAGAAAAAGTAGTTCCGGTTCTTAAATAATGCATTGCATTTATTCCTTCTTGCGGTGTTAAATAACCGCTGCCTGCTGCACTTGGACAAGCCGGTAATGCAATAAGAACTTTCGAAGCTGGTAAACCATCAAAATGCATTCCTGTTGAAGCAATGTTATACCCTTTTATTATCATATCAGTTAAGGCTGTAACCATATTTGATTTCTTAGCTGAACCGTAATATTGACCATCTAATCCGTTTTCTCCTCCTGTATTATACAATTGTACCGCTAACAAATCTAATTCATTACGTAAGTTTTGAATGATTGGAAGGAAAGAACCAAATGTATCTGTATAAGTAGAATATCCTCCTTGTACGTATTGTGTTTCCGGAGCTGCAGTTAATAAAAATCCAGGGCCATAGTAAGCTTTTAATTCTTTGAAAGCATCTACTACGTTTTTCAATCTTGGATAAGCAGAAATTCCCGCATAAGAAATATCTCTTAGATTTCCTGCACTAAAATTCATCGATCCGCCTTCAAAATCAATATCAACTCCATCAAATTGATACTCGTCGATAATTGCTTTTAGACCATTAACAAAAATATTTTTTTGAGTTACATTCTCTAAAACAACATGACCATTTTGACCTCCAATAGAAACAATAACAGGAACGCCACTATCTCTTAATGATTTTATATCATTTTTCAACAATTGCTTATTGAAAACACCATTGGTCAAATATCTATTGTCATTTGTAGTTAATATTGGTGTATAACCATCACGATTAACTGTTTCTACGAAAGAATAGTCAACTACGTTAAACTTACTTCCTACCATTTGAGAAAAATATAAAAATGGAGCACCAGCATTTTCCCAAGAATGTGCATATCCTAAAATAATTTTAGATGGAAGCGGAATAAATCTATTTGTGCCTACTTGCGCAATTTTAATGGTATTGTTTAATGTAGTTACACCAGATTGATTATCGGTTGCTTTGATAACAACTGGATAATCCTGATAAGCAGATGGTGTAAAATTATACGTATAAGTATTATTTGTACCTGCTGTCATGTTAAATGTACCTCCATTTATGGTAATCGTAACACCTGAAACTGATCCGTTACTATCTACAGCTGTAACTGAAATTGGCACAGCCTGGAAAGAATTTTGGTATACAGTAGCAGATGGTGAATTCCAAGTAATTACTGGTAATGAATTAGGACAATTTGAACCTGAACAAGTTAATGTAAAGCTATATGTTTTTGCTTCTGTTGTTCCGTTTGATGCAGTAGCCGTAACAGTTAACGTATGAGAAGCCGAAAACTGATTTGCTGCTGGTGTCCAACTCGCTGTATAAGTTCCTGAAGAATTTGAAGCACTTATAGTTTGTCCGTCTAAACTAAATACAACAGATGAGATTGTAGTAGCATCTGCGGCACTTAATCCAACAGTTGCAACAAAATTAATTGATGATCCTAAATTTATAGCAATCGCCGAAGCTGTTGGCGCTGTAATAGTAACTACAGGCTTAGTTGCCACTACTGCTTGTCTGTTAAAATTATAAACTGTTGGAGTTGTTGGAACTGCAAAGTTGGCTAAGTTATTTGGATAATAAGTCTGTTCACCATTTTCCCATGAATTTAATTTCAAACTTAAAATTTGTGTATAACCTGCTACAACTGAATTATCGAAAGTATAATTTCCTGATGCATCTGTTGTTGCTAAAACACTTTTCCAGTTATGTGTATTATCTGTCCAAGGTAAAACGATTTCTACTTTTGCGCCAGCAACCGGAGTTGTTCCGTTTTTAACTGTTCCGCTAATTAAGTTTGCCTGAACTTGTGCTGCTTTTGCTGTAGAACTAGTATTAAAGTTATAAACTGTTGGGTTTGCAGGAACTGGGAAATTTGCCAAATTATTTGGAAAATAAGCTGTTTCTCCGTTTTCCCAAGAGTTTAATTTCAAACTTGTAACGGTTGTATAACCTGCTACAACTGAATTATCAAAACTGTATTTTCCTTGTGAATCTGTTGTTGCTAAAACGCTTTTCCAGTTGTGAGTGCTGTCTGTCCAAGGTAAAACAATTTCTACTTTTGCACCAGCAACCGGAGTTGTTCCGTTTTTAACTGTTCCGCTAATTTTGCTTGAAGAAACTACAATAACATCTTGTGAGAAGTTTAATGTTTTGTTCGCTGTTAAATTAGTATAAACTGTTGAAGCTGGAGTAAAAGTTTGTCCTGTTAATGCAGCTGTTACTGTATAATTTCCGCCAGAAGCCAATGTAAGTGAATAAGCTCCGCTTGAATTAGTTGTTGCAGTAACATTTCCTGCTGTAGAAGCTGCTGTAACTGTTACACCAGAAACTGCAGTTGATCCGTTTAGAACTGTTCCGCTAACTGTGTAAGTTACAACTGCTGCTCCCTGGGTAAAATTCAACGTTTTGTTTGAATCAATTGCATTGTAAACTGTAGAAGCTGGCGTGTATGAAAATCCAGTTTTGGCAGCAGTAACTGTATAATTTAATCCAGCTGTTAAACCTGCAACGCTGTAAACTCCGTTTGCATTTGAAACTGCTGTTAATGTTGAACTTCCAGAAACTGCAGAAACTGTTACCCCAGAAACTCCAGTGCTTCCGTTAAGAACTGTTCCACTTACTGTGTAAGTTGGCTGTGTTCCGTTGATGATAACTCCTGTTTGATTCACAACAACATTTGTTAAAGTTACCGGAGTAAAAGTATAAGTCGCTTTTAATGCCGTAACGGTATAATTTTGTCCAGAAGTTAGGCTGTTGAATGTAAAATTCCCTGTAGCCGAAACTATTGTTTGAATTACTGCATTACTAGCATTACGCAATTCAACCGTAACATCTGTAACTAAAGCTGATCCATTTTTTGCAGAACCAGAAATACTTACTGTTCCCGGAACAACGCTTCCAAAAGAAGTATCAACCTGAGTTAATAATGAATTTGGAATTGAACCTCTCGTATCCTGAGATAATTCCCAGATCATTCCTCCAGCTAAGTTTCTTGATTTTATATACTGAACTTTTAAATCTATCGACTGCTTATCTTCATAAGAAATAAACTCTTTTCTAGTAGCATTATATAAATAAGGAACTTTAGTCGTATTATCAAAATATCTAACCCATCCTGCAGAAGCTGCACTTGATGTAACCTGCATTGTATTTGGATCTAAATAAGCATGTGAGTTTGTAACCGGATTTCCGACTAAATCACAAATTTCGATACTTCCTGAACGCTCGCACGCTCCTGAACCATCCCAAGTTCCAATAGGATTTTGCGGATTTGTACATCCTCCCACTACATCTCTTGGAGCTGAAACGAATAATCCATTTGTTGAATTTGTCGCTACATGATCAAATTTCTTTCCATAAAACGGTAATCCCATGATTAATTTATTTGCCGGGAAACCAATTACATTTAGATATTGATTTGTTAATTCGTCCAATGATTCAGATTGTGTTACACCATACAAAGGATCGTTAGGATTTCCACTTGCATATAAAGGAGCATTGTAGCATGTTTTGTCATACCAGTTTCCACCAAAATCATATCCAAAATAAGTGATATAATCGCAATAAGTTGAAATGTCTTCTGTCATTCCGTATTGGGATCTGTTGTTTGGCCCCAAATATTGCTGCGATACTTTTCGAACATTGTTTCCTGCTGCGATTGTAACCAGTTTATTTGGCATTGCCTGACGCATTGCTTTCAATAAAAGCACTAAATTTTTATTGTCATCAGGGCTGTATTTTTGTGGAGGAACAGGCGAGCCATTTACAATTTCTGTACCGTCAGTTCCACCCGAAAGAGGATATTCCCAATCGATGTCAAAACCATCAATAAACGGATAAGTAACAATAAAGTTTGCCATATCTGCAGCCAATGCCGCTCTTGCCACAGGACTTGCAGCAATTGGAGAAAGATCCTGGCCTTTTGTCCAGCCTCCAACAGAAATTAAGACTTTTAAATGAGGATATTTTTCTTTTAACTTTTTCAAGTCATAAAAGTTTCCTTTTACCGGAGCATCCCACGGGATTCCACCTTCCATATGCTCAAAATCAGCATAGGTATCCAAACATTTTAATTTTGTATTCTCCGGATGTGCCGGATCATACGTTGTGCCATAAAAAGAATAATTTAAATGCGTAATTTTACTTCCATCAATTTTCGGAACGTTGAAATCCCGGGCATAAATAGACCATTGCGCATAATACCCCACTACTTTCTTTCCGTGGGCGGGTTGGGCCAACGCAAGTAGGGGAAACAATAACAAAAAGAGCAATCTGTAATAATGTTTCATAATTAATAAATATTGGTTAATAGAAAATAAATAATTGGGCCGAAGCAGTTTTTACTGCCAGGTTTCGCTCAACACAGGTTGGAAGGCTGCGTCGATTGGAAATAAACTCAAATTAAATTCTATAGATAAATATTACTATTACTGATTTTTCATAATCATTAGCCAATAGTAGTGATTGATATTTATTTATAATTTTTAAAAAAATTAATATTAAATACAAATGATAAATTTGGGACTACTCATCAATCTATACTCTTTTGTTGTCATGTTTAGGTATTCTTTCTATTTGGTTTTTTAAAATGTTAATACTCCGTTAGTGGTTATTTTTTTATGCTTTATATTATTCGAAGACTAAAATGAGATTTGCGAAGTTTAACATAATTACCTCTACCAGAGGTTACTTCTGGCAGAGATAACTAACACTCAAAACATTAGTGGTAACTTAAACTTACTAAATACTAATTCAAACCAAACCTTAAATTAATTTCTTTAAACTCTCATAAACTGACAACTCGACGTCAGCATGATCTTTTGTATTGCATTGCTCTATTAAGCTTTTTAAATCTGCTGCTTTTAGAGTCGATTTATTATCTAAAACAAGTAACAATTCCTGCGATGCGTCACTTAATTTTTTTGACAAAGGAAGAATTGGCTGCACTAAAGGTGCATTTGCACTCAACTCAATTAATCCTTTATTTAGGGTAATCCATTTATTGAAAAATGATGCAACTTTTGCTTTATTCTCTTCTGATTTATTTGCTAAATATTGTGTTACTGCATCATTAAAAGCTAAAGATTCTTTAGCATCAGGAGTACACGCATCAGCAAAAAGTGTCAGCGGAGAATACATTTGATATTCTGTTCCGCCTTTGTTTCTTGTATATCCTTTTAATGGTTCACAAACATTAGAAAACTCATTAATCGATTCCAGATTTTGATTATTCGTGATATTTCTTAGAATAACATCTTTGTTTTTAATATGTGTTAATCCTAATTCTTCTAATCTAAAAGAAACGTTTTCAAGACGTTTACGCATACTGGCTAGATCAGTAACAGTTTCGGCTGACCAAAGTCTTTCTGCAATTGCAGCAGTTCTTGGCCAAACTCTTGAATCTATCGTTTCTGGTGTTGTAAGTTCTGTCCACATGGTAGCTTCACCACCTAAAATTCTTGCTTTTTCTTCTGCAGATAAATCAGCTCCTTTTGGCATTGGGTCATTTAAATAATGACTTGCAACCGGATACATTAAGTCAATATAATACCCATTTGATAAAACTGTTTTATAGCCTTTTTTTACAGCATCAACTAATGACTGTCCTGGTGCAACTCCTTCATTTGGACCTCTCCATGAATGTACAATTGCTTCTTTTGAAAGATCTTTGGTTAAGATTTCTTCCCATCCCATTAATTGTTTTCCGTGTTTTTTAAGCATCGGAGCCAGCTGCATGGTGAAATACGTTTGTAATTCGTGGTTTGTTTTTAAATTATGTTTCTTTTTAAATTCCTGAATTTTCGGATTGGCATCCCAATCTTTCCCTTCGTTCTCATCTCCCCCAATATGAAAATAAGCTCCGGGAAATAATGGGCATACCTCATCAAAAAGTTCATTTAAGATTTTATACGTTTTAGGATTTGAAGGATCTAATGTTGGAGTAAAAATTCCCGCATTTCTTTCAATTCCATAGGTACTAATTGCTGTACCTTGAATATTTTTTTCAGAAGTTCCTCCTGTCAATGTGATCACTTTGCTTCCTATTTCCGGGTAAGCCGTAAGTATTGCAGATCCGTGACCCGGAACATCTATTTCCGGAACTATTAAAATACCGCGCTCATCAGCATATTTTACGATATTTCTAATTTCCTCTTGTGTGTAATACAATCCATCCGAAGCTAATTCGATTAGTTTTGGATGTTTTTTAGTTTCGATTCTCCAGCCTTGATCATCAACCAAATGCCAGTGAAAAACATTCATTTTCATTGCTGCCAATGCATCAATATTTCTTTTGATTACATCTACAGGCTGAAAATGTCTTGCTGCATCAATCATTAAACCTCTCCAGGTAAATCTTGGAAAATCTGAGATTTGAGATACCGGAAAATAAAATGATTTACTGTCATTTTTCAGCAATTGCAATAACGTTTCTAATCCGTGCAAAGCACCTAAATCGCTTGTTGCATTGATCGTTATTTTGTTTGATTTTATATCTAAGCTGTAACTTTCGTCTTCGTATAAACCAATTTTTCCGTTTTTATCACAGTTAATCTGTAATTCAGCGTTTGGAAATTCGTTTAGTTTAGAAATAAAACCTTGTTCGAAAAATATACCTGTTCTACCATCTAATCGGCGCAAAAAACGAGTTACTCCACCAAAAATTCTTGGATTTGGATTTCCGGAAATATTAACTTTAAAATTTTTGCTTAAAGTAAAATTTCCATCATTTACAACAACATTCTGAGGCCAGGGCATAAGGTTCAACTGCTCTTTTTTAACCTGAGCACCTGCTGTTACACCCGCTAATAGTAGTACAAATAAATATTTCATTTTTATTTTTTTTGGTCAGATGCTTTTCTGAAACATCCATTTAAATTATAAAAAAAACAAAACTCAGAAAGACTTCTGCTTACCTCACTTATCGCTTTGAGGTCTATCTGAATTTTGAAATTTTGATTCGCTCTCACCCGAATCTAAAAAAAACAACTTTAATAATCAAAACGCTTAAAAGCTTCAATAGCTTCGTATTCTGCCAGTCCCAATTCATCATACAGTACAGCTGTATTTTTATTTCGATCTTCTGCTCTTACCCAGAATTCTCGAGAATCGTTTCCTTGAAACATTACCCTGTCTTTTTGAGACTGATGGTATAAAATGGCATGACGCTTTAATAAAACTTCTGACGGAGAAAGTGGTACCGCCATATCTATTTCATGAATATCCCACTCGTGCCAAGCTCCTCTGTAAAGCCATAGCCAGCAGTCGTCCATGTATTTTTCTGATTTTAATTGTTTCATTGCTGCAAAAATAGCATTCAGACAAACTTCGTGCGTTCCGTGCGGATCGGCAAGATCTCCTGCTGCAAATACCTGATGTGGCTTTATTTTTGCAATAATATCTTTTACAATAGCAATATCTTCTGGCCCTAACGGATTCTTTTTAACTTGTCCTGTTTCATAAAAAGGAAGGTCTAAAAAGTGTGTATTTTCATCTTTTAAGCCAATGTATCTTGTTGCTGCATAAGATTCTCTTCTTCTAATTAATCCTTTTAGTTTTCTAACTTCCAGAGAATCGATTTGATTTTCTGATTTGTTATTTAAAAATTCAATTACAGATTTGAAGTTGATGTCATTTGGAAGATTTCCACCAGTGAAATCATTACAAACCTCAGCAAATTTTAATGCCTCATCATCTGTAACTGCAATATTTCCAGAGGTTTGATATACTACGTGTACATCATGACCTTGTTTAATCAATTTTGAAAATGTTCCCCCCATCGAAATCACGTCATCATCTGGATGCGGACTGAAAAGGATAACTCTTTTTTTAGCTGGATTAGCTCTCTCCGGACGATGTGAATCATCTGTATTTGGTTTTCCACCCGGCCATCCAGTAATGGTGTGCTGTAATACGTTAAACATATTGATGTTTAAATCGTAAGCAGAACCTTCTTGTGCTAATAAATCAGACATTCCGTTGTTGTTGTAGTCACGGTCTGTTAGTTTTAAAATAGATTGGTTTGTTTTTTGGCAAAGCCAAACAATCGCTTTACTTTTTAATTCTTGTGTCCAAATACATTCTCCAACAAGCCAAGGTGTTTTAAAACGTGTTAACTCTGATGCTGCAGACTGATCTAATACGAAAGTTGCATTTGGATGATTTTGTAAAAATGTCGCAGGAACTTCAGAACTAATATCACCCTGAACAGTTCTCTTGATGATATCGGCTTTGTTTTGTCCCCAAGCCATTAATACGATTCTTTTAGATCTCATAATAGTAGAAACTCCCATTGTGATGGCTCTTTTTGGAACGTTGTCGATTCCGTTAAAGTCAGACGAAGCATCTACTCTTGTAATGTGATCCAGTGTAATAATTCTTGTTCCGGAATTGATGTGTGAACCCGGCTCGTTGAAACCAACGTGACCTGTACGTCCAATTCCTAATAACTGAAAGTCTAAACCTCCAGCTTGTTTAATATTCATTTCATAGTCGATACAATATTGATTTAGTTCATCAATAGAAACTGTACCATCAGGAATATTAACATTTTCAGGTTTAATATCAATATGATTAAAAAGATGCTGGTGCATGAAATAATGATAGCTCTGATTGTTTTCTCTATTCATTGGATAATATTCATCCAGGTTAAAAGTGATTACATTGCTAAAGCTTAGTCCTTCTTCTCTGTGCATTCTAACTAATTCCTCATATACTTTTATAGGAGAAGATCCTGTTGCCAAACCAAGCACGCAAGATTTATTTTTTTCCTGCTTAGATCTAATTAACTGAGCGATTTCCTGCGCTACAATTACCGATGCTTCAGCAGAACTTTTGAAGATTTCGTTGTGAATTTTTTCAAATCGTGTTTCTTCAAATTTTCCGGCGCTTTTATAGCTGATATCAGGTTTTGTTTCTAAAGCACTTTTCATTTTTTTTCTTTTTTTGGTATGTACAATTTTGGTTTTTGAAACGGTATAAGCAATTTGCATTTCTTATACCGTTTACTAACCAAACTTAAAATCTTAAATCTCTATTTTTTTAGAAGTTTGCTCCGGTAGTATCCCACCAAAGTCTTGTTCCTCCATTATCAGCGCCTCCAAGTTTAGCAACTCCTGTCGCAACACCACCAGCATTTCCAGCTTTTTCTGATTGTACAAAGTTTATTCTTCGTACACCAAATTCAGTAGTGATTGTTGTTCCACTGTAATTTTTAAGAACCGGGAATAATTTTGGATAACCTGTTCTTCTGTAATCAGACCAAGCTTCTTGTCCTTCAGGGAAACCAGCAATCCATTTTTGAGTGATGATTTTTTGTAATTTCACTTCGTTAGTTGCAGCTGCATCCCAAGCGATAGTCACATTATTTAAAGCCGGAGAATTATTTACAGGGAAGTTAGGATCAACATAAGCTTTTGCTGTTTTAACATTATCAGCAATGTAAGCTGCCGCTCCTGAAGCTCCTCTTTGTTCAAATGAAGCTGCAATACCTGCTTCATATAAAGATTTAGCGTCTCCACCCATATTCCATCCTCTCAATGCACCTTCTGCTCTTAAGAAATAAGCTTCTGCAGTCGTGAATAAAACAATTTCTTTTGATCTTACAACAGCTCCAATTCCTGAGAAATCCTGGTGATCCGATTTTGCAGCAATATCAATACCTGTACGAACTCCTTTATATTGTCCTGGGAATTGAGTAGATGTATCAAAATAAGTAGCTAATCTTGGATCATTATATCCACCCATGATTGATTCCATATCTGCAGACATACGAATGTCTAACCAAGCTCCACTAATTGTAGCAATTGGGTTTGTGTAAACCGGTGATACAACTTTGAATAAATCAGCATTTGTTGTGAATACACCATATTTATGGGCAATTGCTTTTTCTGCTTGTGTTTTTGCTAATGCTGGGTTTACCTTAACAATACGCATTGCTAATCTTAAACGCAATGTGTTTGCAAATTTTGCCCACGCCTTATAACTTCCGCCGTAACCAGACATATCTGTTGTTGCGAATGTAGAAGCTTCTCCAGCATCTTCTCTTTTAGTTAATTCTGCTACTGCAAAATCTAATTCACTAAACATTTGGTTGTAAACTTCTTGTTGAGAATCATATTCAATAGTCGAATCTGTAGTTCCAAATTTAGAATAAATGATAGGTCCAAAAGTATCTGTAAGTCTGTGCATACCTTCTACTTTCAAGATTAATGACAATGCATAAAACTGATCGTATTTACCTTTAGATTTTTGAGCAATATCGTATGCATTAAACATTACGTTACTATATGCGTAATCCCAAATAAATCCGTTCCAACCATCAACTAATGAATAAGTTGTATTGTTTATTCCTCCTGCAAAACCTGTTGGGGTAGCCATGTACCCAGACCAGATATCACAGTTTAATCCTTGTTGTAATTGATAAACCCATTCTGGGGTTAATACCTGAATATTGTTAAACATTGGAGCAAATCCTCCTTTAATATGGTTAAAATCTTGTTCAAACAATTCAGGAGTAATACCGTTAGGATTGGTATTAATATCTTCAAAATCACCTGTACAACCCATTGCTGCAAGCAATGACATACATAGAGCCGCTTTTGTTATTTTATTTAGTTTCATGTTTTTAGTATTAGAAAGTTACATTTAAATTAAGACCGATACTTCTTGTAGATGGTTGTCCGTAAATATCAACACCTTGTAAACCTTCGCCTGTACTTAATGCAATATTTGGATCAAACGGTGCATCTTTGTAGATAAAGAATAAGTTTCTTGCTATTAATGAAACACTTGCAGTCTGAATAAATGGTAATCTTTTTGCGTTAAAATTATATCCTATAGAAATCTCTCTTACGCTTACGTTTGTTGCATCATATACATACTCTCCTGTAATACCTGCTCTACCACCAACTTGAGTGTAATAAAGTTGAGCATCCATTGAAGTAACCGGAGTTCCGTCGCTTGCTCTTACTGCATTTATAGCTACACCTCCAGCGTTTCTCGCATCACCTGTTGCTCTAGATACACCAAAAGAATCATTTTGAGCTTGAGTTAAACTCATTACGTTACCGCCAAAACGACCATCAATTAACACATTTGCAAAGAATGAACCTACTTTAAATGAGTTAGAGAAACCGATCATATAGTCAGGATTAGAATTACCTACTTCTTCAAAACCAGTTTTTTGGATTGTTCCGTCATCATTTAATAAAATTCTTCCCTGAGCATCTTTTTTAAAGTTAATACCTTCGATAACTCCAAATGGTCTTCCTTCGATTAAAGCATATCTGTAGCTGTTTACTCCAGCTTCAGTTAAGTTAACTCTACCTCCTAATTCAGTAGGAATTTCTTTTACTTTATTTTTATTTTGTGAAAAGTTCACGCTTGAATCCCATGAAAATTTATCTCCTCTGAAAATTCCAGCAGTAACTACTGCTTCAAAACCTTTGTTTTCGATACTACCTGCATTGATTCCGTAAAAATCAACTCCTTGAGAATTTCCTTTTGGAGCTACAACTTGTAAATATTGATTTTTAGTTTCTGAGTTATAGTATGATAATTCAAATGCAAATCTGTTGTTAAACATTCTCCATTCTGTACCAAGTTCGTACTCTGATTTTAATTCAGGCTTCAATGAAGTACCTTCTTTTGGAGCAACTTTTGGTTTTGGATCTGTAACTCCAGGAGTGTAATAGTAAGTTGGAACTGTTACGAAAGGATAAACATCATTACCAACCTCTGCGTAAGTTGCACGTACTTTACCAAAGTTGATAAACTCAGGAAGTGTAACCATTTCACTAAGAAGAGCTGTTAAACCTACAGATGGATAGAAATATCCTGCACTGTCTGTATTAGCTAAAGTTGATGACCAGTCATTTCTAGCAGCAACATCTAAGAATAACATATCTTTATATCCAAAAGTAGTAGCTGCAAATACAGACTGAACTTCTTTTCTTGTATCGATAGTTTGGTAATTTCCTGAATTGTTATTGAAGTTTTGTAATGTAAACCAGTTAGCATATTTTAATCCTCCGCCAATTCCAGAATCAAGAATTGTTTTTTGATTTCCTAAAGTATTAGTAACACTTGTACCAATGTTTGCGTTAAAGCTAAAATCATCACTGAATTTTGTATTGATTGTAGCAATTAAATCAGCATAACGTTGTGTGCTTAAAGCATTTTCTACATAATATCTACCATTTATGTGAGAAATTGTTCCTTGTGTAGTAGCGTAGATTTTTTTATCAAAATCACTTTCTACTCTGTTATAACTATATCTACCAGCAATACTTAACCAGTTATTAGCTTTATAAGTCAAAGATAATGCTCCGTTAAAGAAGTTATTTTTGTCTTCAGATTTATTTCTGTTAATTCCCCAATATGGGTTTTGCATAATATCTCTGTTTGTCATCCAGTTTTGAGCCATTAAGTTTCTGTTTGGATCAAAAACTTCATAATTATTTTTATAGTAATCAAAGTCATTTCCTCTTGGCATAAGGTAAACTCCAGTTAATGGGTTGAAATAAAAACCATTTACCGGTTTGTTGATGATAGTTTGAGAAGTATAGTTTGCATTTGCAGCAAAAAGAAGTTTATCATCAAAGAATTTAGCTGTTTGACGGATACCAAAGTTATTTTTCTTAATACTATTACCTGGCATAATTCCTGTTCCAGATGTATTAGAGTAAGTAAATGCTGTTGAAGAATTTTCAGATGAAGTTGAATAACCTACTGAAGTAATTTGAGTATTTCCTACTTGAAAAAAGTCTTTTACGTGATCTTTTGATTTTCCTGCAGCACCCCATGATTCATCTGCCCCTGGAGCAGCAACATAATCAGATTGGAATTTAGGTAAATATGCAGCTGATTCAAAAGTAGTTACAGATGAAACAGTAAGTAATGGTTTACCAGCTTTAGCTTTTTTAGAAGATAATAAGATAACTCCATTTGCTCCCTGGCTACCGTATAATACAGATGCAGCAGCACCTTTTAATACAGTCATACCTTCGTAATCGTCTGGGTTAATAAGTGAAACAACATCACCTCCATCACGGTTTCCTGTAGATGTACTACCAAAACTATCATTTGGCTGTCCTGAAGAACCATTATATAATGGAATACCATCAATAACATATAAAGGCTGATTGTTTGAAACAGAAGAGTTACCTCTAATTACTACTTTTGTAGAACCACCTGTACCACTTGAACTTTTAGTTACGGCAACACCGGCAATTTTTCCAGCAATAGTATTAACAAGGTTGGCATCTCTTACTCTTGTTAACTCTTCTCCTTTAAGCTCCTGAGCAGCATAAGTTAAAGATTTTCTAGTTTTCTTGATACCTAATGATGTTACTACAACCTCGTTAAGTGCATTTGACGCCGCAACTTGCATTTTTACATTAATTGTAGCAGCATCGCCTACAACTATATTTTGTGTCTCTAGGCCAACATAGGTAAAAACTAATGTCTGTCCTTTTTGAACGTCAATTGAGTACAATCCGTCAAAATCGGTAGTCGCACCTTTTTGACCTCCTTGTACAGCAACAGATGCACCTGGTAACGGCATCCCATCAGAATCTGTAATCACACCTTTAACGTTTTTTACTTGTGCAAGCGAAACCTGCGCCGTAAAAACAATCATAAAGATTAAGAAAATTTTTTTCATGTTTATTTATTTTGTTAGTTATGAGGTAAAATTATTCTTAAGGGATTGTTAAAAAAAATATATTATACAAACAGCTATAATTTTTAAACGAACGACATAAAACATTCAATAATCCGCTAACCGAAAACGTATTCGGTTCTATTAAAAGCATATTTTATCCCATTTACGACCATTTTTATTCGCAAATTTTACAATTCATTAAAAAAAATTTAAAATCTGTAAATATTTTTATATCTGCCATCTATATAAAAAATTTCGCTTCTTTCTGATTTACTCAGTCAAAAAGAAGCGAAAAACTTATTAATTTTAAAAAACTGTAAGAGAGCTATTTAATTACCGCACATTCCTGAAGTTTTAAATTTTAAAGAAGAATATTTTTTATGAATAACATCTAATAAGGAATATTCCGTAAAAGAATCCTGCGCCAATTCCCAAATCATTATTCCTCCGGTATATTCTGCGGCATATTCAACTTTTCTTGAAATTGTAGGTCTGCCGTTGTAATATAATTTCCCTATTTCATCCTGATCAGCAAGTTGAGATCCCGCCTCTACTATTTGACCAAAAGTTGAACTGGTTACTTCTGGAAAAGTAAAATTATATCCGTAAAAAGGAACTCCAAGTGTAAGTTTTTCACTTGGAACATTTTGTTGTTTATGCCAAAATTCAATTCCGCTTCTTGCAAACTCATAAGAACTGTGTTGTTCTACTTTAGTTGGAGTCCACGGTCCTGTACTATCGTACGCCATTATATTTATAAAATCAAAAGCGTTTAAGGCTGCCGAATTTATATTTACAAATCGTACACTATTGGGTAAAGCTGCAGTTAAAAGTTTTTTATCATCTGCTAAGCTCTTTTTTAATTCAACGACAAAACCGCTGTAACCAGATGTTACTGCATCCCATTCGAGATCAACATCGACTCCATCTAAATTATGGTCTTTTACAAATTTTAGAATATTTTGGATAAATGCCGGACGGTTTTCAGATTTATCAATTAATGACGACCAGTTTTTGGCCTGTTCTTCAGAAATAACGCCGCCTGCCAATGAAATACTTACAATAATATTTGGGTTTACTGATTTTGCGTATTTAACGACTGCATCAATATCTCCTGCAAATACTATGTTTCCATCTTTATCCGGATTTGCAAATGCAATATTTAAATGCGTTAGTTTACAAAACTGAATGGAAGAAATTTTACTGAAACTATCTGTTGATAAATATCCAACAACTCTTGCTGTTTTAGTTTTTGTTTCTTCTGTATTATGCTCTTTTTCGTTGGTACAGCTATACACTGAAAAAAGCGAGCTTATATAAAAAAGGATGCCTAATAAGGCTTTATTTTTTATCATAATTTTTTTAAATTTAATTAGAATGAAAATATGACCTTATTAGGCATAACTTTATATTTTTAGGATTTTATTTAGTTGGCATCCCACCAAACTTTATTCAGCCAATCATTTGTTCCTCCCATTCTTGATAATGCTTCTTTATAATTTTTCTCATTTTTCTGCATCTCATCATTAGGATAATATAAACGTTTTGGTGTAACTCCGTTTGTTTCTGAATCAGGGTTTGTTATCGGAATCAATACCGGGAATCCTGTTCTTCTCCAGTTTGAATATGCTTCAATACTATTAAAGATATAAGTGATCCAAAGCTGCGTTGAAATTTGTTTTAACTCTTGTCCGGCAACTAATGGTTTAGCATTTAGATAGGTATCGATTGCTGCTTGCGTTGCAGGCGTTGCTCCATAAATCTCTAATTGCTTAATACCTGCTTCAACTCCTTTTTTATAATAGTCTGCTGCAGAACCTGCAACCCAGCCTCTAAATGCTGCTTCAGCAAGTAACAATTGAGATTCTGAATAACTTACATGTAAAAATGGTGTTGTTTTTTGCTTAAAGTAAGATTGAATTCCAGAAGTTGAGCTTGCTCCCATTGGAACTTCCCACTGAAACAATCCTGGTTTTACTCCTTCATAAGGTGTTTCACCTGGCTGCAATGGTGCTCCCCAAGCAAGACTGCTCGTTGTTTTAGGAGTTGCATACATTGGTAATCTTGGATCTCCGTTGTCTCTTAAAAAGTCAATTACTAAAGTACTAAAGTGATCTCCATTTTCATTACCTACAAGTGCATAAGCCAATCCATTTCCTCTAAAATCAATCGATGCCGGATCATCATTAAAAGTAGCATCTAAATGCTTCATAATACAGTTATCAGCATTGCTTGTAAAAACTCCTGCCGCTAAAGCAGCTTTTACTTGTTTTTCTGCTTCTGCCGGTTTAATTTCAGAAATTCTCATTCCTAAACGTAATCTTAGTGTATTAGCTAATTTTTTCCATTTAGTAATATCTCCGCCATAGAACAAATCACCTTTTACAGCACCGCCGTTAGCATTTAATTGATTATGAGCTTCTTCTAAATCATGAAAGAATGACATATAAATTTCTTCCTGTGTATCATATCTAGGTGTTACAATTCCTTTTGAGAAACCTAAACCTGCTTCAGAATAAGGAATATCTCCATAAATATCAGTAATACGTTGTGCTACCATTACTCTCATAATTTTAGCTACAGCATTCATATTTACAGCAGATTGATCTCCACTTGTTTTTTCAAGAATATCAACAACATTTTTTAATTCGTTTTGGTAACCATTTCTCCAAAGAGCAGTTGCATAACCATCATCTTTTTTAAATTTGCTTCCAAACTCAGTTACGTTCCATGCACCCGCATAATGCTGTACAAAACCTCCTGAATAAATTAAATTGGTTCTCCATTGGTAAAATCCGTCACCCGACATACACAATTGGGTAAACGTAAGCTGCCCAGCTGGATTTGCAGACAACGCAACCGGATCTTTTTCCAGTTCGTCAAAATTTTCGGTACAGCCTACTGCAGTAAACAATGCGAGTACGGCTATAATTGTTTGTTTAAATTTCATAATTTCTTTTTTTAGAATGCAACTTTAATATTAAAACCGTACGATTGTCTAAATGGTAATGAACCATATTCAAAACCTTGTCCGTTTCCAGAAGTATACATTGATTCTG
This sequence comes from Flavobacterium sp. FG68, assembly GCF_057808895.1. Lineage (NCBI taxonomy): Bacteria > Pseudomonadati > Bacteroidota > Flavobacteriia > Flavobacteriales > Flavobacteriaceae > Flavobacterium > Flavobacterium sp. FG68. Next base: position 112,881 of record NZ_JBMDIY010000010.1, on the reverse strand, counting down.
GGTCAATATTTGGAAGATCTTTATTAAAAGTCAACAAGTTTCTTGCAAATGCCGAAACATAAATTGAACTTATTTTAGCTCCGCCAAAAACACTTGATGGTATTGTATATCCTAAACTAATTTCTCTCAATTTCACGTAAGATGCATCGTAAACAAATGGCGCTGGTGTATTGTTGAAAACTGTATTCCAGTAATCCTGAGGATTAATAGGTTTTGTATTTTTAACATAAACCGGGTTAGCAGCTGTTCCTGTGTTTACAACTCCTTCTGCAACATAACCTGCTGTAGGAACCCATGTAGACTGGCTAAAGTTAGGATCATTAGCAATAGCTTCTGCTCTTGCATGATTATACGCATCTCTTCCGTCTGTAGTTACATCCAAAAGTCCTTTTGTTGCCGCTAATGAATTTGTCATAGAGTATACATCCATACCAAATTTCATATCGATCAAGAACTGTAATGTAATACCTTTATAAGTAAATCTGTTAGTTAAACCTGCAGCCCAGTCAGGAAGTCCTTTTCCTAATGCTACTTTTTCATCTGTAAACAATGGTAAACCATTTGCAGCTACTACTTTTTCTCCATTTTCATTTCTTAAGAAATCTCTACCCATAATAGTTCCGTATTGACCGCCAACCTGAGCAACAACAGCTGCTCCAGCCCAACGAGCTTCTGAAATTGTATAAGTACTAATGTCTGGATGCAATGAAAGAATCGAGTTTTTATTTTTTGAGAAGTTCAAATCAATTCCCCATTCAAAATTGTTTGTTTTTATTGGAGTACCAGATAAAAATACCTCGATACCTTCGTTACGTAATTTTCCTGCATTTACAGAAATAAATTCATAACCAGATGTTGCAGATGAAGGTAAATCAAGTGTTTGATCTGATGTATCTTCACGATATACTGTAATATCTGCTTTTAATCTGTTTTTGAAGAAAGCAGTTTCAAGTCCGAACTCAACTCCAGTTTTTGACTGATACGTTAAATTAGGATTTGGTGCAGCAGTATTTTTAATATTTACAACACTTTGACCATCATATGAAGAAAATGTAGTATAGTTTAATGCATTTTTATAAGCTCCCGGTGAATTTGAAACCTGTGCCCATGATGCTCTAAATTTACCATACGAAAAAGTATCATTTTGAATATTAAGTGCATCTGAGAATACAAATCCTAACGAACCTGCAGGATAAAAAGCACTTTCATCACCACTATAAATTACGCTAAACCAGTCATTTCTTCCAGTAAACTCAGCATATAAATATCCTTTATAATCTAATTTTGCAGAACCGTAAACTGAGTTTGTTCTTGTTTTAGTTTCAACCGGAGCATTTTCAGTTTTATTAACAAAATTACTGATGTATTCTGTACCCGGTTCAATAATTTTTGTTCCAAATCTTGAGTTTTGTTCTCTTCTAAAATCTCTTCTTGCTGTACCTAAAATTCCAGAAAAAGTTAAATCTTTAGCTAATTTAATATCGCTCAAAGTCGCAATAATATCGGTATTCATTTCTGATACATTAATATTATTTAAACCTAGATATCCTTCATCTCTTCCCGGCCAAGTACTTCCTGCAGCCATAAAATCTTTTGAACTAAAGGCATAAGTATCAAGACCTGTTCTAAAAGTTAAGGCAATCCATTTTTTCAGCTGATACGTTCCTGTAACGTTTCCTATAAAACGATTTTTAACAGATGTATTATGATTTTCTTCTGTTACAAAATACGGGTTCAATAAATAAACATTACTGTTCCAAGGGTAAATCTGACCTGTATCATTATTTTTATAATTTTTCAGCCAGGCCTGATCAATGTTTGGAGCCAATCCGCTTAATGAATATCCTACGTTATTAGGAGAATCTCCAAGAGCTGGTCTGTTATTAGTATTTTCAGCAATATAATTTACGTTAGCATCTAAAGTAAATTTTTCTGCTTTTAAAGTTGCATTTAATGTTGCATCATTTCTTTCTAATCCTGAATTTGGAATTACGTCGCTATTTTTTAGGTTATTGAAACCAAAACGAACATATCCGCTGTCATTACCTCCAGAAATAGCAATTCCGTTTGTTGTCGTAAATCCAGTTTTAAAGAAATCCTGAATATTGTTATCAACTTTAGCATAAGGTTTCATAGAACCATCAAATATTTTTACCTGCTGCCCTACTGACTCAGAAAATTTAGGTCCCCACGCATTTGTAGTATATCCATAAATTTCAGTTGGGGCTTTTGTTGGATCTGGCAATGCACCATTTGATCCAGTTCCATATTCACTTTGATAATCTGAATATTTCGCATTTACTCGGTCAAAATTTACTCCACTAGTTAATTCTACACGAAGTTTTCCTTTACTTCCCTTTTTAGTTGTAATTAAAATTACACCATTCAAAGCTCGTGAACCATACAAAGCTGCTGCTGCTGCTCCTTTAAGTACTGTTAAACTTTCAATGTTATTTGGGTTAATACTTGAAATACCATCTCCGTTATCACGTCCGTCAAACCATTTGCTTGTTGCAGCACTATCATTATTCAAACCTGAATTATCGATTGGAACTCCGTCTACAATATAAAGAGGCTGGTTACTTTCACCAATACTTGAGATACCTCTAATAATAACTCTCGTACTTCCTCCAACACCTGTAGCTGGTATAGAAACGTCTACACCGGCAATTCTTCCAGATAAAGCTGTAGTTACATTGGTTGTAATGGCCTTGTTTAACTGCTCTCCTTTTACATCCTGAACGGCATAACCCAATTCTTTTTTCTGTCTCTTAATCCCTAATGCTGTAACAACAACTTCATTTAAATTTTGTGCGTCTTGAGTTAGCACAACATCTACAGTTGAAGAAGACCCAACTGTTACAGTTTTAGTTTTAATACCGATATACGAAAATACCAGAACATCTCCTGCAGATGCCTGAATCGTATACACACCGTCATAATCAGTTTGACTTGCCGTTTTTGTACCTTGAATAAGAATACTTACACCCGGCAGCGGCAGACCATTTTGGTCGCTTACCAAACCTTTGACCGTTTTTACCTGCGCAACAGACAATTGCGCCGTAAAGACAATCATAAAGATTAACATAATTTGTTTCATTTTTATCATGGTTTTTGATTAGTTAAGCGATAAATTTATTGTTAAGGTACTGTTAAAAAAAATATTTTATACAAACAGTCAAATTTGTTAAACAAACGACATAAATCATTCAACATTATGCTGTACGAAAACGTTATCCTATTTAAATAAAATATTAATTGGCTTTTTTTACAAAATTTTATTCAAAAGAATTGCGATTTAGCCAGTAATTGTGTAAAGTTGCACAGTAATTACAAAGCTTTACAAATAATAACAAAACGTTAAAAAAAGTTGAACGAAATTCGAAAACTAAAATTTGACATAAAACTTCAAAATCATATTTGGTTTTGGGGTTCTTATTTCACTCTCAACTTTTTACGATGGGGTGCTTACTTTAACGACTATCCGTATTCGTTTAAATCGAACTTAATTGAGTTTTCGCTGCATATACCATTAGTATATTTCAATCTTTTTGTTTTAGTACCTAAATATGTCCTTAAACAAAAATATATAACCTATACACTGGCACTTCTTGTAAGCCTTTTTGGGATTTATTTATTAAAAACTGCGCTTACCTATTATATTATATCCGAAAATATCTGGCCGGAAGCCAACAGAGAATACCATCCTTTTGAAATCAACCATATTGTAGCTGTTTGTATTGGTGAATTGTACGTTTTGGCAATGGCATCATCAGTATACCTTACTTTAACATGGCTTCGCGAAAGAGAAAGAAACAGATCGCTGAGAGAAAATCAGTTTAAAATCAAGCTGAAATATTTAGAAAATCAAATTCAGCCACATTTCTTTTTTAATACATTAAATAATCTTTATGCCTTATCTTTAGAATCTTCAGATAAAGTTCCGGATGTCATTATTAAGCTTTCTAATTTAATGGAATATGTGCTGTATGATGTTAAAGGAACCAAGTTTGTACCGTTGATAAAAGAGATCGATTATATTCAAAATTATATTGAAATCGAAAAACTTCGTTTTGATAATGTGGAAGTTACCGTAAATTTAGAATCAAACATTGAAGATATTGTAGTTCCTCCATTAATATTTATTTCATTGGTCGAAAATGCTTTCAAACATGGCGGAGTCAATAATAATAACTTTAAAATTAAAATCAATTGTAAAGTTATTGACAATAAAATGTTAGACTTTGAAATCTTAAATAATTTTGTAATTTCACAAAATGTTAAGTCAAAAGGTGGAATTGGTTTAGTTAACACAAAGAAAAGACTAAAATTAATTTACAAGAATAATTTCAGTTTAAAAGACAAAATAAAACTGAATTACTATATAATTCGTTTGCAAATACCTATCCATAATGAAAATTAAATGTGTACTGATTGATGATGAACCTTTAGCAATCAAAGTGCTGCAAAATTATTTTAACAATTTTACAGATTTTGAAGTTATCGGCACATTCAATAATTCTTTAGAAGCTCTGGATTTCATAAACAGCACTTCTGTAGATGCCGTTTTTTTAGACATTAATATGCCCATGATGACTGGTTTTGAGCTTATAAGCTTAATTGAAAACAAAACCAAAGTTATCATCACAACCGCTTTTAGAGAATTTGCTGCAGAAAGTTATGATCTTGATGTTTTAGATTATTTAGTAAAACCTATTCCGCTTCCCAGATTTATCAAATGCATCAATAAAATTACAACCGAATTCAATTTAAAAAACAATATTAAAATTGATGTTGCCAAAGGCGATTCTCATATTTTTATTAAGGTTGATAAAAAAATGATGAAAATTAATATTGAAGAAATTCTTTTTATTGAAGGAATGAAAGAATATATAAAGGTTGTAACACCCGATAAAACCTATATTACGCATAAATCTTTGACTTCGTTATCTGAAGAATTACCTGCAGATCGCTTCTTACGCATCCATAAATCCTATGTTATTGCGTTAAATAAGGTCAAATCTATTGAAGGAAACCGTATTCAAATTCAGTCTTATACCATTCCAATAGGAAGAAATTATAGTAAAGACGTAAAAAACAGGATTCTCGAATAAAACTTTAACATTTCTAACTCTATATAAATTAACACATTGTTGAATAAATAAGGTTGTTCGTTTAAATTTAACATTATTTTCGATCAATAATTTTTTTTTGATTCATGTAACAAATATATTTACGGTCTTCAAAAAACAATTTTATTAAAAAATTAACCTTATTACAATTATGAGTTCAGAAAATGTTCAAACCAAATGGGGACAGTTTATCCCACTAGTTATCGTGTTCTTCTTTTGGGGTTTTGTTGCTGCCAGTAACGATATCTTAATTCCTGTATTTAAAACGGCTTTTAATTTATCTCAAGGAGAAAGTCAGTTAGTTTCGTTAGCATTCTATATTGCTTATACAGTAGGATCCTTAATATACATGGGAATTTCAGTTTTAATCAAAGAAGATTTAGTTAACAAAATTGGCTACAAAAACGGTCTATCATTAGGGTTACTTATTTCTGCAGTCGGAACATTATTATTTTACCCTGCAGCAAATACAGGTTCATTTCCTTTAATGCTTTCAGGTTTATTCATAGTAGCTTTAGGATTTTCATTACAGCAAACTGTTGCTAATCCGTTAGCAATTGCTTTAGGACCAATATCTACAGGTTCTCAGCGTTTAACATTAGCTGGTGGAATCAACAACTTAGGAACTACAATTGGGCCACTAATCGTAAGTTTTGCGATCTTCGGATCAAGTACAGGATCATCTACTTTAAGTATCGAAAGTGTAAAAATTCCTTATTTAATTTTAGGACTTGCTTTCTTATTAGTTGCTATATTACTTAAATTTTCATCTTTACCAGACAAACCAGCTCTTATCGAAGAAGAAATTGCTGCTGATGGTGTTAATGCAAAAAAATCAGCTTTACAATACCCTCAATTAATAATGGGTATGATTGCGATCTTCCTTTATGTTGGTGTAGAAGTTTCTACAGCTAGTAATTTACCAGCATACATGGAAAGCAAATTAGGATTCTTAACTCAGGAAGTTGCTCCATATATATCTTTATACTGGGCGAGTTTAATGATCGGACGTTGGACAGGTGCAATTGAAGCTTTTACAGATAAGGCAAGCTTACAGCAAATTTTACGTTTCGTAGCTCCTTATTTAGCTTTTGGTGTATTCTTAGCGGTAAATGCAATTGCGAAGCACGACTTAACTCCATTTTATATTTACGGATTAATCATTTTAGTATTAATTGCTGCTGATATTGCAAGTAAAGGAAACCCTGCAAGAATGTTATTAATCTTCTCTTCTTTAGGTATTGTTGCGATCGCTATCGGAATGGCTACAAGTGGAATTGTAAGTGTTTATGCTTTCACAAGTGTTGGTTTATTCTGTAGTACTCTATGGCCATGTATCTTTACACTTGCTGTAAGCGGATTAGGAAAAAACACAAGTCAGGGAAGCAGCTTCTTAATCATGATGATTATGGGTGGTGGAGTTATCAGCTGGTTACAAGGTTTTGTATCTGAATTCATTGGTATCCAGGCAAGTTACATTGTTGGTATCGTATGTTTCGCTTACCTTGCATTCTATGCTTGGAGCGTAAGCGGAATCCTTAGAAAACAAGGAATCAATTTCGACAAAAAATTATCTGGAGGTCACTAAAATTTCAGAAATACCCATATAAAAAAATCCAAATTCCTATTATAAAATTGGAATTTGGATTTTTTTATTCACAAAAGAATAACCTTTGTTCCTTTGCAGCTCTGAACCTTTGCACCTATCTACTTCGCATTAATAACATTACTCAGGTTCTTCTTAAAAATGGCTCTATTTTCTTCTGATATTTGATAAACAACATCCTTATCTGCATGAACAATAACCTTTTCAATATTCTGTGATGCGAGACCTTGCGGATCTTTAATTTTTAAAGTACAGGCCCCGTCAAAAAAACCATCATCTTCAATAATTTTCTTTGCTTCGATAACAGTTCCGTTACCTAAAACAGCAGAAATTGTCATTTCTTTATTTAAGGTTTTAGAATAAAATCCGTCCATGACAAGAAGCAGTCGATACGAATTTTTCATTTCAGGACCTTTAAATTCATGCCTGGTAATATTATACCGAAGCCCTTTTGCTAAAGGCTGAAATGCTACAGAACAATCTAATTCAAATGTCGCTACATCCCCGGCATCATTTACACTCTTTAATATTTCAGCTGTCTGTGCATTTATTGAAACACTAGTGGCAAAAAAAGATATAATTATCAATATTACTTTCATAATCAACAATTTAAGTTTCATATAAAAGTAAAAAAAATCGCCTTTTCTCGTTAGAAAAAAGGCGATTTAATTTTTATAAGTATCTAAGGATTAATTGTTTCCTTTTTCGAAGTCAGCAACAAACTGAGCTAAACCGATATCAGTTAACGGGTGTTTCAACAATCCGTAAATTGCAGAAAGAGGTCCAGTCATAACATCAGCACCAATTTTAGCACAATTTACAATATGCATCGTGTGACGTACAGATGCAGCTAAGATTTGAGTTTCGTAACCGTAATTATCATAAACTTCTCTAATTTCCTGAACTAAGTTTAATCCGTCAGTTGAGACATCATCTAAACGACCTACGAACGGAGAAACATAAGTAGCTCCGGCTTTAGCTGCTAAAAGAGCTTGTCCTACAGAGAAAACAAGAGTTACGTTAGTTTTAATTCCTTTATCAGAAAAATATTTTGCAGCCATAACTCCTTCTTTAGTCATAGGCAGTTTTACAACGATTTGATCATGTAATTCAGCTAACTCTTCACCTTCTTTGATCATTCCATCATAATCAAGAGCGTTTACTTCTGCACTTACATCACCTTCTACAAGATTGCAGATGTCAACATAATGCTTTAAAATGTTATTTTTTCCTGTAATTCCTTCTTTCGCCATTAATGACGGATTTGTCGTTACACCATCCAAAACACCTAAAGCTTGTGCTTCTTTAATTTGATCTAGGTTAGCTGTGTCAATAAAAAATTTCATAATTTATTTAAGTTTAAATTGTGTTGATTTGTTTTTCGTGGTCTGCTTAAAATTTTTAAATCAGGAATCTTAAGCAAATGCAGCTGCAAAATTACAAAATCAATATCAATAACGATTTCAAAATCAAAACCAATTTGAAATTATATGTTATAAATAAAAAAATATTTGTGTTTTAGAGCTTATAATGATTCATTAGCATTTTTTCATATACTTTATCCGGAAGCGCACGTTTCAGGACAATTGAAAACTTTTGCATAAAAACACCCACTTTATAATGAATTTTTGGTTTGTCTTTTTGTATGATTTTAAAAATCGCTTCAGCCATTTCATTTGGATTACTTCCCGCGTCAACATGTTCATTCATTGTTGCAAGTGTATCTCCATATACTTTTTCGTAAGCAGAACCTTTTAAAACTGGAGCATGATAACGTCCAGAAGCAATATTTGTCGCAAAATCACCCGGAGCAACATTGGTAATTTCAATTCCAAACTGCTTTACTTCCATTCTTAAAGCTTCGGTAATTAATTCTAAAGCTCCTTTTGAAGCCGAATAAACACTTCTGTAAGGCAATCCCATATAAGCGGCAATAGACGTGATATTAATGATCAAACCTGATTTCTGCTCACGCATTTGTGGCAAAACAGCTTTCATCACTTCAATTGGACCAAAGAAATTTGTTTCAAAATTGTTTTTGATTTCTTCCATCGGAATTTCTTCCAAAGGTCCTGTAATTCCAACTCCGGCATTATTAATTACAATATCTAATCTTCCGGAAGTTTCCATGATTTTCGCAACAGCTGTTTTAATTGAATCAGCATTTCGAACATCTAAAGCAACTAATGGAAAAACTGAATTTAAAACTTTTTCAGGATTTCTGCTTGTTCCGTAAACAACGAAACCTTTTGCATGTAAAAATTCTCCAATAGATTTACCTATTCCCGATGATCCTCCTGTAATTAAAACGACTTTATTCATTTTGAGTTATGAGTTATAAATTATGAGTTATGAGTTATAAATTATGAGTTATGAGTTTGATGCAGAAAAATCTTTTTACTTCTAACATTTAACTTCTAACATTACGAAAGGTCCAAAAATAAAAAAATCCTCCCGAAGGAAGACTACTTTTATACAAATTCTAAAAAATAAAAAGTGGCAAGCGACCTACATCGCACCGCTCAACCACGTACCCTTGCTATGTTCCCATCCTGGGGGAGTCTGCAGGAGCTGGTCGTGTAGGACTTGCCGGTGCAAATATACAATCTTTTTATATTTTTGCAAGAGCTTTGCTGCTATAAAAATATCGTTGTATATTGGCTTATTCAAATTTTAAACTATGAAAAATTATAACTTCCTAACTGTCATTTTATTAGGAATTACATTAATTGGATGTAACGGCACAAAAAAAGGTGAAAATTCTTTATTTACTATCGATGATTCTGCTTTTCCAGCGCATTTTCTGCCAAAAGAAGCGGTTTCAATCGGAATTTTAAACCCAAATTCGAAAGAAATCGACAGCATTGTATACTTTGTTAACGACAAAAAAGTGGGAAGTACAAAAGGAGCTGAGAATTTTAAATTTGAGTTAAAAAATCAAAAATTAGGTTATCAGTACTTAAAAGCTACTGCTTATTTTGGTAGTGATTCATCTGATGCAACAAAAAGAATTGAAGTTGTTTCAGACGTTCAGCCGAAAGCATTAAAATTTAAAATAGTAAATACTTATCCACACGATCCAGAAGCTTTTACTGAAGGTTTAGAATTTCATGATGGTGTTTTATTTGAAAGTACAGGTCAAAAAGAAGATTCATACTTTAGATCTGTTGATTACAAAACCGGAAAAGTAATCAAGCAGGTTGACCTGCCAAAAGAATATTTTGGAGAAGGAATCACTTTTATCAATGGGAAATTATTTCAATTAAGCTGGCAGGAAAAAACAGGTTTTATTTATGATGCAAACACATTAAAACTTGAAAAAAAATTCACCTACGATAAAGATATTGAAGGCTGGGGAATGACGCATGATGATAAATATATTTATCACTCTGACGGAACTGAAAAAATCTGGAAAATGGATCCAAATACGCAAAAATTAATTGATTATATCAATGTGTATTCTGGTTCTTCAAAAATTAAAGCTATTAACGAATTAGAATTAATTGATGGAAAATTTTATGTAAACGTTTGGCAGAAAGATGCAATTGCAGTGGTAAACCCAGCATCTGGCGCAGTTGAAGGAATATTAAACCTTTCTGATTTACGTAAATTTATTAAAGCTCCAAAAGCAGAAGTTTTAAACGGAATCGCATATAATCCTCAAACTAAAACCATTTTTGTGACAGGTAAATACTGGGAGAAAATGTTTGAAATCACAGTTTCAGAATAACAGTGAGACAAAATTCAAATTTTTAAATTCCAAATTCCAATAATAAAACACGAATTTCACAGATTTCACGGATTAGTTCGTGATAATTTGTGAAATTTGTGTTTTATAACATTCTCAAAATACTAAATCTATATAATGATTATTTTAATTAAAAATATAAAAGAACTGCTTCAAGTCCGTGAAACTTCTGTTTCTAAAGTTTCGGGAGCTGAGATGGCAGAACTTCCTACGATTAAAAATGCTTTCTTAATTATAAAAGACAATCTAATTGCTGATTTTGGTTCGATGGAAAATTTACCCGAAATCAAAGTTGATAAAGTTATTAATGCGGAAGGTCGCATTGTTCTTCCGTCTTGGTGTGACAGCCATACTCATATTGTATATGCAGGAAACCGCGAACAAGAATTTGTAGACCGCATTAACGGATTCACTTATGAAGAAATCGCCAATCGCGGCGGCGGTATTTTAAATTCGGCTAAAAAATTAAACGAAACTTCTGAAGAAGAAATTTACGAACAGTCCAAACTTCGTCTTGAAGAAGTTATGCGCTTAGGAACTGGAGCTGTCGAAATAAAATCCGGTTACGGATTAACTATTGAAGGTGAATTAAAAATGCTTCGTGTAATTAAAAAACTGGCAGAAAATCATCCTATTTCCATAAAAGCAACTTTTCTTGGCGCACACGCTTTTCCAACACATTATAAAGAAAACAAAGCAGGTTATATTGATGAAATTATAACTAAAATGCTTCCTGAAATTGCTCAAAATAAACTGGCAGATTACGTGGATGTTTTCTGCGAAAGCGGTTATTTCTCTGTTGAAGAAACCGAAAAAATTATGCAGGCCGGAATTGAATTCGGCTTAAAGCCAAAAATTCACGTTAACCAGTTTAATTCTATTGGCGGAATTCAGGCTGGTGTTAAATTTAGCGCACTTTCTGTCGATCATCTGGAAATAATGAATCCGGAAGATATTGAAGCTTTAAAAGGCACAGAAACGATGCCGGTTGCTTTACCGTCTTGTTCTTATTTTTTAAGCATTCCGTATACGCCGGCTCGTGAAATGATAAAAGCCGGTTTACCTTTGGCATTAGCAACAGATTTTAACCCTGGTTCTACTCCATCCGGAAACATGAATTTTGTTGTGGCAACAGCATGCATTAAAATGAAAATGACTCCGGAAGAGGCCATAAATGCCGCTACAATAAACGGTGCTTATGCAATGGGACTTTCTGATACGCATGGAACCATTACAAAAGGCAAAAAAGCCAATTTAATTGTAACAAAACCAATTTCATCTTACTACCAAATTCCTTATGCTTTTGGAAGCAATTTGATTGAAGATGTTATTCTTGAAGGTGAAATTATATAAATAGATTTTTCAATATAGCCCGTGGTTTCAACCACGGGAAACGCATTGCTAAGCATGCTTTCAACCAAACACAAGAAAACTTAAGACATAAAAAAAGGTCTGTGAAGAAAATCACAGACCTTTAATATCTTAAGTGGTATTTTTACTTAAACGACGATGAGAATTTATCTCAAGCTGAAACTAGTTTTAGAAACTAATTCATCATTATCAAAAACATTGATAAAGTAAGTTCCTTTAGCAAAATCTTTTCCTGGTAAATCTTCCGTAACGTTTACAGTTTTGTTTTCATACTTTACAGTAGTTTTAAAGCTGTATGTTAAAGAGTTGTCACCGAAACTTTCAGTTTTTTTCTCGCCTAAAACGTTGTTTTTTGCATCAATAACCTGAACATAATATGTTTTATCTCCAGATTTTGCAATTTGGTTTTCAGCAATTGTAAAACTTATTTTTAAAACATCAGCACGGCTTGCTTTGTCTGTTTCAATTTGTTTTCCAGAGCTTCTTAATTTATAAGCTGCAGTTTTAGTGTTCGTAATAGATAATTTGGAACCTCTTTCAACTGTTTTTGCAAGCTCTTCATTTTGACCTACAAGTACTTCGTTATATTTTTTAGACTCCCCTAATACTGTAATTGTACTATCTCTTTGAACTGTTAAAACACCATTTTGTTTTTTCAATTCGTCATTTTCAGCAACAAGAGTTTTCATTTTGCCCTGCATTGCCTGAACTTGAGATCTGTATTTAGAAACGTCACCTTTAGATTTATTTAAATCTGCCATTAAAGCGACAACTTTATCTCTTTCCTGAATTAACTCATCAGACATTGACGTATTTTCAGCAATTGCAGCATCATAAGTTGCTTTTAATTCCTGTAAATCTTTCATAACAGATTCTTTTTCTGTCATTGACGTTGTCAATTCTGTTTTAACTACTTCAGTATCAGAAGAAAGTTTAAAAATATACACTAAGCTACCAATTAGTAGGACTGCTAAAACCGCTATAACCGCTTTTAGACTTGAATTGTTGTTGTTCGTTGGGTTTTCCATATTGAATAATTTTCTTTAATAACAAATTTAAGAATTAATATATCTTAATAACGTAAGTTGTAACAATTATATTATTTTTGGAAAATAAATTTTTTTCATGGAGAAATTAGTTCCTTTTACTGTCAATGATTTGGCAAAAGTCACAAATCATCGTAGTGGTGAAATAAAATTCGGAGAAAAAATGATTGTGCTTCCTAAAGGAGCAGATAAAATCAAGTTTTTGCAAGAATCGGAGGCGAAGTATGTGTTGTTAGGAATTCCTGAAGATATTGGTGTAAGAGCGAATTACGGAAGACCCGGTGCGGCATCTGCCTGGGAAAGTGCTATTAAAAGTATTGCAAATATTCAGCATAACAGATTTTCTAAAGGAAGTCAGATTATTATTTTAGGACATTTAGATGTTTCTGAAGAAATGCGTGATGTCGAAAAATTAGATTTTAATGATATCGACGATCGTTCTAAACTAAGTCAGTTAGTAGAAAAAATTGACAAAGAGGTTTCGCATATCATATTTACTATAATTAAAGCGGGAAAAACTCCAATTATTATTGGCGGCGGTCATAACAACGCTTACGGAAATATTAAAGGTTCGGCTTTAGCCAAAGGAAAACCTATTAATGCGATTAATTTTGATGCCCATTCTGATTTTAGAATTTTAGAAGGCCGTCACAGCGGAAATGGATTTTCTTATGCTTATGAAGAAGGTTTTCTTAAAAAGTATTTCATTTTTGGACTTCACGAAAATTATACTTCAAAAAGCGTTTTAGATATTATTAAAAAACTCGAAGATCGTGTTCGCTATAATACTTACGACAGCGTAAATATTCGTAAAGAAAAAGATTTTGAAAGAGAAATGGCTTTGGCACTTGAATTTATCAAAACAGATTCATTTGGAATTGAAATTGATTTAGACGCAATTCCTAATATCGCCAGCAGCGCTATGACTATAAGCGGTTTTTCGGTAGAAGAACTAAGACAGTTTATTTCGTTTTTTGCACAGCATAGAAATGCGACTTATTTGCATATTTGTGAAGGTGCGCCAGATCTTGCCGATTCTCCTAATAATAATTTAATTGGAAAATTAATTGGCTATTTGGTAACTGATTTTATAAAAGCGAATAACGAAAAAGATAAAATTAACTGAAGAGCAAGTGGTCTGCAGCCACATATTTCCCAAATAATAGCAGATTCAAATCAACGGTTAACCGAATAAACCTATCTTTGCACAGAATTTAGTACTTAAAACTAAAGTTCTTAATTAGTAAGATATGTTATTCGAAGATTTATCACTTTCAAAAAGTATACAAAAAGCCGTATTTGAAGAAGGCTACCTAAACCCCACTCCAATTCAGGAAAAATCGATTCCGATTGTTTTAGCCGGAAGGGATTTAATTGGCTGTGCTCAAACTGGTACGGGAAAAACTGCCGCATTTGCTATTCCAATTATACATCAACTGCATAGAATTGTAGGCTCATCAAAAAAAGCCAAAGTAATTCGTGCCCTTATCGTAACTCCTACTCGTGAATTAGCGGTTCAAATTGGACAGAGTTTTGACACTTATGCAAAATATACCAATTTAACACAGCTGACTATTTTTGGCGGAGTTTCTCAAAATCCGCAGGTTGATACCTTAAAAAATGGTATTGATATTCTAGTTGCGACTCCGGGTCGTTTATTAGATTTACAAAAACAGGGTTTTCTTGATTTAAATCATTTACACACTTTAGTTTTAGATGAGGCTGATCAAATGCTGGATATGGGTTTTATAAACGATGTAAAAAAGATTGTAAAACTGACGCCTAAAAACAGACAAACTTTACTTTTCTCTGCAACTATGCCTCTTGCGATTCGTGAATTGGCCGAAATGTTTTTGCAGGATCCTGAAAAAGTGGAAGTTTCTCCGGTTTCATCAACTGCTGAAAATGTGGAACAGCGTATTTATTTTGTTGACAAAACAGAAAAAAGAAACTTATTATACCATTTGATTAAAAATGAAAATTTATCAAATGTGCTTGTTTTTTCAAGAACAAAACATGGTGCTGATAATGTTGTAAAAGCACTTCGTAAAAAAGATATTCCAGCAGAAGCGATTCACGGAGATAAATCACAAAATGCGAGACAACGTGTTTTGGATGCTTTTAAAAACAAAGAAGTTGGTGTTCTGGTTGCTACAGATATTGCAGCAAGAGGAATTGATATTGACCAATTGCCGTATGTCATCAACTTTGATTTACCTAATATTCCGGAAACATATGTGCATAGAATTGGCCGTACGGGACGTGCAGGAAATGGCGGAATTGCGATTTCATTTTGCGGTAAAGATGAAGAGCCTTACTGGAAGGATATTAAGAAATTAATAAAAGTAGATGTAAAAATCATTACAGATCATCCTTATCCATGGCACGCAGGAAGTCCTGAAGCCGGCGAAAAACCTAAAAATTCAAACCGAAGCGGCGGTGCTCACAAATCGAGAAAATCGAGTGCTTCAAAACAAAATAAAAAACGCTGGTATTAACCAGCGTTTTTTGATTCATTTATGAGATAATTTAAAATCTTAAACAGTTTAACTGGCTCAAAAGGTTTCACGATAATATCATTCATTCCTGATGAAACTGCTTCATCTGTAATTTCATCTTTATCAAAAGCAGTAAGCGCTACAACCGGAGTTTTTATACCAAGCTGCCGAATTCTTTTTGTGGTTTCAAATCCATTCATTAACGGCATATTGATATCCATCAAAATAAGATCAAATTCTTCTTTTTCTAATATGGAAAGAGCAGCAAAACCATCATCAACAACTTTGCAGATAAAATTATTTTTTTCGATAATTTTCTTGGTTACCAATTGATTAATGAGATTATCTTCGACAATAAGAATTTTGTAGATATCGCTTGAAGTTAAATCGACTTCTATATTTTCAATAATTTTCTTTGTTTTAAGAGGATCGTGTTCAAAAGGAATAGAAAATGAAAATGAAGTTCCTGCACCAAGATCGCTTTCTAAAGTAATCGAACTTCCAAAAAGACCTAATAAGCGTTTTACGATGCTTAAACCCAATCCAGTTCCCTGGTAATCTTCTTCTTTTCTTCCTACCTGAACAAATTTTTCGAATATTTTATTTTGATCGACAGCAGCAATCCCAACACCATTATCTTTTATCAGAAAACCTAAATAATAAAATTTTCCTTCTATTCTTTCCAGTTTAACTCTAATTTCAACTTCTCCATCTTTAGTAAATTTTAAAGCGTTACTCACGAGGTTCATTAAAATTTGTGCCAACCGTAGTTTATCTCCAATTAAGTATTCGGGAATTGCGTGATCAATTTCAACATTAATTTTATTGTTGTTTTTTTGAGATAAAAAAGAAAGTGAATTTTTAATCACGGTTATCTCATCTGAAATATTAAAAGTCAAACTTTCCAGAACGACTTTATTCTCTTCAATTTTATTGATTTGCAGAATGTCATTTACAAGAGACAATAAATATCTGGCAGAAAATTTTAAAGCGCTTAAGTGTTCGCTTTGGGATAATTCTTTGTGTTCTTCTAAAAGCATATTGGTTATCCCGACAACACCATACAACGGAGTACGCAATTCGTGGCTTATAGTAGAAATAAATTGAGTTTTGAGTACAGAGGCTTCTTCTGCCATTTCTTTTGCCTTTAGAAGCTCTAAATTGTGTTTCTTCTTAAGTCCGATATTCTTAATTAAGGTTACAATTAAAAAAAGCAGAATAAATGAAATAAGAATGAACAGGATTACAATAATTCGTGATTTTTTGAGACTTTGTAATTGTGATGTTTTTTCATTTTCAATTTTCTCAATCTGTCTTTTGTATTCATCCAGTTCTAAGTTTAAACCGGCTATAGAAGCTTTTTTAAGCTTTTCCTGGCTATAGAGTTCGCCTGTAATTTTATTATATATAACGAGATTATTATATGCTTCTTTGTGTTTTCCTATTTTGCTCAGAAATTTTGAATATTCTAAATGTGCATAAGCTAAATCTGGTTTCTCATCTTTAGACTTGCTATAGGAAATTGCTTTTACAAAATAGGTATTGGCTTTATCATTTTGATTTTCGCTGGCCCAATACATTCCGTTTAAGAAATTTAAAGCAATGTCATTTGCCTTTCCTTTTAAATCATTTTGATGTTCATTGATATATTGCAAATATGGCAGTCCTTCTTTATAGTTTCCAATCTTAAAATAGGACCAGACAATATTAAGATTGGTTATGGCAACTTCTTTCAAATATTTTTGCTGCCTTCCAAATTTTAATGACTCTTTATAATACGTAATTCCGTCGCTGTACATTTTTTTTTCAAAAAAATACAAGTTGCCCAAATTACTGGTTATCATCATTCTTAGACTAACAATATTAGATCGTTCTGCATAGAATAATGCTTTCTTATAAAAAAATACAGCTTTATTAATTTCGCCCAAATCGTGAAAATTAATTCCGATAATGTTGTAGTTCCTCGAAATCAGCGTATCATTTTTTATATCAAATGCATACTGAAGGGCAATTCCGGATTTTTTTAAGGATTTTTCGTAATTAGTTTCATCTAAATAATCACAAGCTTCCTGAGTTAGTTCTTTAATTTTTGTAAGAGATACAGCATGGTTTTGAGCTGGCGACTCAAGACAAAGTATGTTTAAAAAAGTAAAAATTAAAAAACAAAATCTATAATGAAGCATAATTTGGGATATGTTTATTCAAATATACATTATTATCATAATACACAATAAAAGTATTATCTTAATAACCTAAAGATTCAATAATCATTTTACTATTTTACACTTATAAAATATAAAAAAAGGCATTTAAACATTTAGGAAGCTTAAAGTTTATACCTTTTAAACTTTATTATCCTCGATAAAACTCTTTCAAAGCTTTAAAACACTACAAAACAAGATCTATTATCATTTCAAAGTTCTTTTTATTGAAAAACATTTAATAAAAACATCATAATAATGAAAAATTATACTATTTTTAACTAAATTAAAAAACATAAGCCCCAAGTGTTTTTAGAAGATTGGAGCAACTAAAAATTAAAAAACTATGTTAGAAAACTTTTTAAAATTTGCAGAAACTGAAAAATTGACTAAAACACAACAAAAAGCAATCACTGGTGGTGATACAGAAGCTCCAGAGTCGGAGGAATCTAGAAAAGGTAAAGTTGCAGCAAAATAATTTATTAGTTGATTTATTCAAATAATAAAAATTAAAAACACATGCCCCAAGTGTTTTAGAAGATTGGAGCAACTAAACCTAAAAAACTATGTTAGATAACTTTTTAAAATTTGCAGAAACTGAAAAATTGACTAAAGCACAACAAAAAACTATTTCAGGCGGTGACACACCAGCTCCTGATGAAGCTGACAGAAAAGGAAAAGTAGCTGCTTAAATAAATTTATGGGCTGATTTTTTCAACCACAAACTATTATAAATAAAGAAACCGTAACAAACAAAATCTGTTACGGTTTTTATATGTTTGAAAGAATATAATTAATTCTCTTCTGTAATATCTAAATTCTGTTCCTTACCATCTTCCCATTTTCCAACAACAGAAGTTGCCAATGCGTTTCCAAGTACATTTGTTGCACTTCTAAACATATCACAGAAATGGTCAATTGGTAAAATCAAAGCAATACCTTCAACCGGAATTTTAAACATTCCGCAAGTAGCCGCAACAATTACCAAACTTGCTCTTGGTACGCCCGCAATACCTTTACTGGTTAACATTAAAACCAAAAGCATAGCCATTTGTGTCCCTAAATCTAAATGAACGCCATAAAACTGAGCGATAAAGATACTGGCAAAAGTCATGTACATCATACTTCCGTCAAGGTTAAACGAATATCCAAGCGGTAACATGAAGGCTACAATTTTATTTTTAACCCCAAAATCTTCTAATTCTTCTGTTAATTTAGGAAAAACAGCCTCGCTGCTCGTAGTTCCAAAAGCAATTGCTAATGGCCCTGTAATACGTTTTAATAATTCGGTCATTCTTCCTTTTAAGAAAATATAACCTACTACAACCAAAACCACCCATAAAGTTCCAATACCTACTAAAAATGATCCGAAGAATTTAAAATAAGTAATAATTAATTCTTCTGCATCTCTAATTGCAAAAACTCCTGCAATGGCACCAAAAACCCCAATTGGAGCAAAGTTCATTACATAATTCACCATTTTTAAAACAATATGCGAAGCTTTATCAAAAGCATTTATAATTGGCTTTACTGTACTTCCTAAAGAAGCAGCTGCTAATCCAAAAAAGATAGAAAATATTACAATCTGCAAAATTTCATTGGTTGCCATTGCCTCAAAAATACTTTTAGGAACAATATGCTCAACAAAATTTTCAACAGATAATATTTTTGTTTTAGCTGTAACCTCGCTGGCTGCAGCCATATCAACGTGGTCTAGTTTTAAACCTACACCCGGTTCTAAAATATTTACAAAAAATAATCCGATTAATAAGGATATAAAAGAAGCTGTAAAAAACCATCCAAGTGCTTTTCCTCCAATTCTTCCAACAGTTTTGATATCACCTAACTTTGCAATTCCTACTACTAAAGTGGTAAAAACTAAAGGCGCAATAATCATTTGCACTAATCTGATGAAAATCGTAGCCAGCATTTTTATTTTATTGCTAAACGATACTGCTGCTTCTTGTGAAATTGAATTATGGATAATAATTCCCAAAGCTGCCCCAAGCACCATTGCAATTATAATTTGCCCAGTTAATCCCGAAAAAAATGATTTCTTTTTAGTTTCTGTAATTTGCATTAATTTACTTTTAAATTATTAAAATATAAGACCCTCACTGTCTTACTTTTATTAATATGTTTTGTTGATTAAATAAAAATCAGCCAAAACAATCGCAGCCATCGCCTCAACGATTGGTACTGCACGAGGCACCACACACGGATCATGACGTCCTTTTCCGGTCATTGGTGTAATATTTCCTTTATTATCAAGAGAATCCTGAGTCTGCATGATAGTCGCAACAGGCTTAAAAGCTACTCTGAAATAAATATCCATTCCGTTGCTTATTCCGCCCTGGATTCCACCAGAAAGATTTGTTTTTGTAGTTCCGTCAGGATTATATAAATCGTTGTGTTCGCTTCCTTTCATTTCAGAACCAGAAAAACCACTTCCGTATTCAAAACCTTTTACAGCGTTGATGGAAAGCATTGCTTTTCCTAATTCAGCATGCAATTTATCAAAAACAGGCTCGCCTAAACCAACCGGAACGTTTTGAATTACACATGAAACTACACCTCCAACAGTATCTCCCTGCTTGCGGATATCACGAATATATTCTTCCATAATCGCTGCCGATTTTTCATCTGGACAGCGAACCGGATTGTTTTCTATTTTAGAGAAATCTAATTCCTGATAAGGCGTATCTAAATGAATTGGTCCAACAGAAGAAACGTAAGCATTAATTTTAATTTGAGGAAGCATTTGTTTTGCAATTGCTCCTGCTACTACTCTGCTCGCTGTTTCACGCGCAGAACTTCTTCCGCCGCCGCGGTAATCACGAAAACCATATTTTTGGTCATATACATAATCAGCATGACTTGGTCTGTAATTATCTTTAATATGTGAGTAATCGTCTGATTTTTGATTGGTATTTGGGATAATAAAACCAATTGGAGTTCCGGTCGTTTTTCCTTCAAATATTCCAGATAAAAACTGAACCGCATCTGGTTCTTTTCTTTGTGTTACGATAGCCGACTGCCCCGGTTTTCTGCGAGACATTTCAACTTCAATCGCTTCAAAATCAAGTTGTATTCCTGATGGACAACCGTCTATAATTCCGCCTAAAGCTTCACCATGAGATTCTCCAAATGTTGTAACTTTATATAGGGTGCCGTAGCTATTTCCTGCCATTGTAAATTGTTTTGAGCAAATGTAAGTTTTATGAATTAAATTAAAAAATTAAAAATTGGTAATATTAATTAAAGATTAAACACTTTAAAAATCACAATTTATTAAAATTGCCTTTGAATTAGTAACCTTTTGATAAAATAAATGGAGTAGGATTTTCTTTTATTTGTGGAACTTCAAATTAAGAAAAATTGAAAAAACGAAATGTCGAACTGGTCATTATTTCTGATGTCCATTTGGGAACTTACGGAAGTCACGCTAAAGAACTAAACAACTATTTATCAAGCATTAAACCTAAAACTTTAGTTTTAAATGGTGATATAATTGATGCATGGCAGTTTAGAAAATCTTATTTTCCTAAAGCGCATTTAAGAGTCATTCAGCGCATTATCGGTATGGCTTCTAAAGGTACAAAAGTGTATTACATTACCGGAAATCATGACGAGATTCTTCGAAAATTCAGCGACATGAACATGGGAAATTTTTCTTTGGTCGATAAATTAGTTTTAGAATTAGACGACAAAAAAGCCTGGATTTTTCACGGAGATGTTTTTGATGCTTCTGTACAGCATTCTAAATGGATTGCAAAACTAGGCGGATTAGGTTATGATTATTTAATTTTGATGAATCGTTTTGCTAACTGGTGTCTGGCAAAATTAGGACGCGAACCTTACTCTTTTTCTAAAAAAATAAAAGCAAGCGTAAAAAAAGCTGTAAAATTCATTTCGGATTTTGAAACTACTGCTACAGACCTGGCGATCGAAAAAAATTACGATTATGTAATCTGTGGGCATATTCATGAACCCAAAATCCTTACTAAAGAAAACAAACACGGTTCTACTTTATACTTAAATTCCGGCGACTGGGTCGAAAACCTAACGGCTCTTGAGTATCATAAAAAGCGTTGGAAATTATATTCATACACTCATACAAACTTTACAGAAGAAGAAAATCTTTTTGAAATGGAAGATATTTTAACCTCTCAAATGTTATCTAATATTATTCTAAAAAAATAAAACAAACCTGTATTTACAACTACTGACGAAGGTTAATTAATTTTAATTTGTGTAATTTAAATTTACAAAATGTGAATTATATAACAATTTCTAAAAATGTTATACGTTCTTAAATTGAGAACGATTATACATTTGAAAAAAATTAATTAACCATTTTATGAAAAAGATTATTTTATCTGCCATTATGCTTTTGGGATTAGCATTTACGGCTCAATCGCAAGAAATTTCAAAACACGCTTTAGGATTACGTTTAGGGGACAATAACGGATTTGGAGGTGAAGTATCATATCAGCTGGGATTGAACCAAAAAAACAGACTTGAGTTTGATTTAGGCTGGAGAAACAGCAGTGATGTAGACGCTATTAAAGGTGTTGCTCTTTACCAATGGGTTTGGAACATCGATGGAGGTTTTAACTGGTACGCTGGTGTAGGTGGAGGAATTGCTGCCTGGGATCACGATTATTACAACAATAATTACAGATATAACGACAGCGGAACTTATGTTTTTGCAGCCGGAGATATTGGTATCGAATATAGATTTAAAGAAGTGCCTATCACACTGTCATTAGATGCAAGACCTGAAATTGGTTCTGGATACTATGACGATGACAATTTTGGATTTGACGTTGGTTTAGGTGTCAAATTCAGATTCTAATTAAAAATAAAAAATAATTGTAAGAAGAAACCTGTCGTTGTAATGCGACAGGTTTTTTTTATGTTTTGATTAAAGCTAATGTCACCCTGAGCGTAGTCGAAGGGCTTTAGAGGTAAAAGAGGCTTCGACTTCGCTCAGCATGACATTTGATCTCTAACTTTTATTATTTAACTATTAACAATAATCAAACAATTGTCACCCTGAGCGAAGTCGAAGGCTTACAAAGCAAAAAGGGCTTCGACTACGCTTAGCCTTACATTTGACCTGTAACTAATAACTATTACTTAATAACAATCTCCTTTTTAGAATGTATTTTTACAACCGTGTAAGGATAAGTTATAGCCTGCGTTACCATTGCATCCGGAGCAGGATTTTTTTCTTTTACGGTAATGATAATGTTCTTATCCGTTTCTTCAACCTTTTCAATTCCAATAGAATATCCTCCTGTGTTTTTTTCACCCATGTTGAGAATAACATAATTAGAATTGGCAATATCAGTCTGCTTCATTTTAGCAGCTAAAAGCGGATCATTTTGAAGCATTTTGATCTCGTTAGGTTCTGTCAGAATTTCGAAAAATTTAATATTTCCCCCGCCGTCAGACTGTTCAGTTAAAACTTCATATAAAGCCGTTGAACTTGTCGTTTTTTTAGCTCCGCAGGAAATCAAAACAAAAATTACTAAAACCGAAATTACTTTTTTCATTACGTTCAAATTTTTAAAATTAATGTTTCTATTCTTTATAATCGTCAATTGCTCTTTGATACAAAGCTTCATATTTAGGCAGAATGTTTTTGATATCAAATTTTCTGGCAACTTCCAATGCATTGATTTTAAATTCATTCAAAGTTTCATCGTCTTTTAAGATTTTGATTGCATTTGCCGCCATTTCATCGACATTTCCAACATCACTTAAATATCCTGAAACACCATCAAAGTTAACTTCCGGTAAACCTCCAGAATTACTTGAAATTACAGGAACTCCGCAAGCCATTGCTTCTAATGCTGCTAAACCAAAACTTTCAGTTTCTGACGGAAGTAAAAACAAATCAGTCATGCATAAAATCTTATCGATTTCATTACTGTTCCCAAAGAAAATTACTTTGTCGTAGATTCCCAGTTCCATACATAAAACCTCTGCTCTTTCTTTTTCAGGACCATCACCCACCATCATTAATTTAGCAGGCATTACTTTCTGAATATTATAGAAAATCTTGATAATATCCGGAATACGTTTTACCTTTCTAAAATTACTGATATGTGTTACGATTCGCTCGTTTTCCTTTGCCATAACATATCTGTGGCAAGGTTCCGTTGGATCTTTTCTAACTTTATCCAATTCAATAAAATTCGGGATTACCTTAATTTTATTCTTGATTTTGAATAATTTCAACGTATCATCCTTCAAACTCTGCGAAACCGAAGTCACATAATCTGATTTATTGATACTAAAAGTTACCGCTGGCTTGTAAAACGGATGGTTTCCAACAAGCGTAATATCTGTTCCGTGAAGCGTTGTAATCATCGGAAGATTAATTCCTTCATTCTTTAGCATTTGTTTCGCCATATAACCCGCATAAGCATGCGGAATAGCGTAATGCACATGTAAAACTTCTATTTTATATAATTTCACCATATCGACCAATTTGCTTGACAAAGCCAATTCATAAGGCTGATAATGGAACAAAGGATATTCAGGAACGTTTACTTCGTGATAATGAACATTAGGATTTAAAAGCGCTAATCTTACTGGCTGACTGTAAGTTATAAAATGTATTTCGTGTCCGCGTCTGGCTAATTCGAGACCTAGTTCTGTAGCAACTACACCACTACCGCCAAATGTTGGATAACAAACTATTGCTATTTTCATGTATTAAATTTAATTCTACGAAAGTACTCAAAAATCACCTTTAATTAGGCTTTTAAATTGTTAGATTTTCGACAAAATTAGATTAAATCTGGTTGATAAATATTTTTAGAAGCAGTACAATATCTGCAAAAAAGACCAGTAGTCCCGCTGTTTGCTATATCTTTTTCTGTCTAAAAAGCCAGAAAAAGGATACCGCTTCCATTGGGGCTATATTAGAGGGTTTTGTTTTTATAAGAAAATAATTTAAATAATTTCTATTCAAAAAAAACACTACCGTTCCAAGGATACTCTATTCCTCTATAAATTGTCATTTTCAAGGTAAACAGCAAGACACATACGATTAATAAAATTGTCACTATTAAAGGTAAAGTAACTTTCTTTTTAATGTTTAGAAAAAAAATATACCCGAATATAATTTGCAAAATGACTAATAATATTACATAAAACATGTCTCCAATTCCTTGTCCGAAAACTATTTTTCCATTAAAAATTAAGGTTAGTATTATTGAAGTCCAAATAAAATACAAAACGCTACAAATACTCAAAACTTTCCTCATGTTTAATATTAAATTATTAAAATTAGATATTCTTGTCATTCCTAGTTACTCGGAATGATAATTGGTTTTACTATGTCTTCAACGAATTAAAATCCATTACTCCAAAATAAATCATTCCTTCGGAATTTTATATGCAGCGTTCCGTAGGAACAAATTATATTGTAGGGATGGATTTTAATCCATCTTCGCAAACATAATCGTCAATCTTTGTAGATTCTCTAGTGCGA
This sequence comes from Flavobacterium sp. FG68, assembly GCF_057808895.1. Taxonomy (NCBI): domain Bacteria; kingdom Pseudomonadati; phylum Bacteroidota; class Flavobacteriia; order Flavobacteriales; family Flavobacteriaceae; genus Flavobacterium; species Flavobacterium sp. FG68. The sequence continues at coordinate 87,769 of NZ_JBMDIY010000010.1, read as the reverse complement.
TTCCTCGTTCCTCGGAATGACAAACTTTACGTAAAAAAACAAAAAAACTCACAAATATTACGCAACGAAACCCGACAGGTTTTAAAAACCTGTCGGGTTTAACAATCTCCTCGGAATGACAAACTTTGGTGAAACCTGAAACTTGAAACAATTAAAACAAAAAAAGGCACAAAATCTAAAATTTCATGCCTTTTCAAATATATTATAAATTTCTCTTAGAAAAATCTGCTGTGCCAGCTGTCGGCAGCAGGAACTTCCCAGGATTCGTTGAATTCTTCGATATTGTTTACCAGATTATTGAAAACAATAGTATTCTCAGAAACTGATTTATCTTTTACCATTTTCTTGAAATCAATTAATGGTTTGTGTGCAATATGTTCTCCAAGTTTAAAAGTAACATTCATTTTGTCTAACAAATCGACATTATACTTTTTCTCTAAACCTTGAATAAATTCTACCGAACTATCAATAGAACAACCTGTAGCAGCCTGAACATCCTGATTTACGGCTAATATTATAAAACGATTGTATTTAAGCAAAAATGACGCTTCAAGACTAGTTCCGTGTGCGGCCCATTGCTCTACAAAAGCTTTTAAATCTGTTTCGATTTCAGAAAACTCTTCCTCAGAAAATTTTCTGTTCGATTGGTAAATCCAAACTCTTGATTCACCAGGTAAATTTTCAAAAGGTATATACATTTTTTAATTTTAGATTTTAGATTGTTGATTTTAGATTTCTTGAATTGTTTCAGGTTTAAGGTTTCATGTTTCAAGTTAAAAACTTAGTATCTGAGAACCTTAGCAACTCAGAATCTTTTATAAATCCTGCGCATTCGCAATTAACTCCGCAACGTCCATTACTTTAACCTCACCCTCTTTATGAGCATGTTTAATTCCATCCGTTAACATCGTGTTACAGAAAGGACATCCGGCAGCGATAATATCCGGCTGAACTTCTAAAGCATCTTCTGTACGCAGCACATTTACTTCTTTGTTTCCAGGTTCAGCATCTTTAAACATCTGCGCTCCACCTGCTCCACAGCATAATCCGTTTGCTTTAGAACGTTTCATTTCTACTAATTCAACGTCTAATTTCTGGATTAAATCTCTTGGTGCTTCGTATACTTTATTGGCTCTTCCTAAATAACAAGGATCGTGGAAAGTAATTTTCTTTCCTTTAAACTGCCCGCCTTCAACCGTAAGTCTTCCGTCATCAATTAATGACTTTAGGAATTCAGTATGATGAATAACTTCATAGTTTCCACCTAATTCAGGATATTCATTTTTTAAGGTATTAAAACAATGCGGACAAGCGGTAACGATTTTTTTTGCTTCATATGCATTTAAAACCTCGATATTCATCATGGCCTGCATTTGAAACAAAAATTCATTTCCGGCTCTTTTTGCAGGGTCTCCAGTACAACTCTCTTCTGTACCTAATACTGCAAAAGAAACATTGGTACGATTTAAAATACGTACAAATGCCTTTGTGATTTTTTTTGCTCTATCATCAAAACTCCCTGCGCAACCTACCCAAAATAAAACTTCTGGCTGTGTTCCCTGGGCTAGCATTTCTGCCATTGTTGGCACTACTAAACTTTCTGACATCTTCTTTTGTTGTTAAATCGGTTAATTGTTATTTGGTTAATCGCTCTCTATGATAACCTTACTAAAAACCTTACTATTTTTAATCACTTAAACGGTTAAACAAATAACCGATTAAACTCTTTTCTAATTCTCGTTTTTCCAATTCAATCGGTCCTGCTGGCTGTACTGCCATGGTGCACCATTATTTTCGATATTGGTCATCATTGCATTCAGTGACATTGGCGCAGCACTCTGTTCCATCACTAAATAACGACGCATATCCATAATAATAGACAACGGACTAATATTTACGGGACATTCTTCTACACAAGCGTTACATGATGTACAAGCCCATAATTCTTCTGGTGTGATGTAATCGTTTAATAATGTTTTATTATCCGGAACAAAAACACCTTTATTGGCATCTATATTTTTTCCAACTTCGGTTAAACGATCTCTTGTGTCCATCATAATTTTACGTGGAGACAATTTTTTCCCTGTTTGATTCGCCGGACATGAAGATGTACAACGACCACATTCTGTACACGTATAAGCGTTTAAAAGCTGCACCCAGTTTAAGTCCTGAACATCGCTTGCACCAAATTTAGACGGAGCTGCATTTTCATCAACCGGAGCCGCTGCAAAAGGATCTGCGTTTGGATCCATCATCAGCTTCACTTCTTTTGTAACTGATGCTAAGTTATCAAACTGGCCTTCTGGTTTTAAATTTGCAAAGTATGTATTTGGGAATGCTAAAAGTATGTGTAAGTGTTTTGAGAAATACAAGTAGTTCATAAAAATCAAAATACCCACAATATGCAGCCACCAAAAAGCTTCAAACAATAGTACAACCAGTTCGTTTGAAAGTCCATTAAAAATTGGAGCAATAAACTGACTTACCGGAAAAGTTCCTGCTTTATGAAAAACGGCTCCCGGAACATTTTGCAAATGCAGGTCAGAAGCGTTCATTAATAAAAACAAGATCATTAAAACAGTCTCAAAATACAAAATGTAGTTTGCATCGCTTTTAGGGAATCCTGTTAAATCAGAATGTATAAAACGTTTCAGTCTGATAAAATTTCTTCTGATCCAGAAAACGGTAACAGCAAAAATTACAAGTATGGCTAATATCTCAAAAGAAGCAATTAAAACATCATAAACTACGCCTAAATAAGGGGCGAAAATTCTATGAGTTCCGGCTAATCCATCGATTATAATTTCTAATAGTTCAATATTAATAATTACAAAACCTACATATACCAGGATATGGAGTATTCCGGCAACAGGGCGTCTCACCATTTTTGACTGCCCAAGAGCAATCAAAGCCATGTTTTTCCAACGAGCTTTAGGATTATCTTTTCTATCTACGTCAACTCCTAAATTAATGTTGCGGATGATTTTTTTTACGCTCGCTGCAAAAAAACCAAAACCTACGACAAGAAGTATGGCGAATAAAATATTATCTAAATAACTCATTACAATTATTTTTTATCAGTTGAATTTGTTTCTGCCGGTGCTACATAAGGTTTGTTTTTCTTCCCAAAAAGAGAAACGTTTACGTAACGTGTTGGATAAAGTCGAACATCTTGTAATAACAATTCAAGCTCTTTTGAAGTTTTTGAAAGGTTGTTGTAAAGCGCATCGTCGTTTAACAATTTCCCTGCTGTACCTTTTCCAGAATTTAAATTGGCCATGATACCATCTACTTTTGCTAAAGTCTGGTTTAGGTTACGAACTGTTTTTCCAAGATCGGCTTTATTTAAAGAATCAGATATTTTATTGAAGTTGCTTGACATTTTATTAAAGTTTGTCACCACTCCGTTTATCTGGCCTTTGTTTGTATCTAAGATATTGTTGATACTTCCCGAAGCTCTGTGAAACTGCTCCATTGTCTGACTCAATTCTGCTAAAGTTTTCTTTAAATCCTGCTGTGTTTTTTGATCTAAAACATTGTTTAATCCCGTAACAAGATTATCAATATTTAAGAGCATTTTATCCAATTTAATTGTAATTGGCTCAATTTTACCACCTAAAGATTCCGTTAATCCCAGCTTAACAACAGACTCCAGTGTCTGTCCGTCTTCTGCCAGTTCTTTATCTGCTAAATTTGGAATGATGGCAATTTGCTTTCCTCCAATTAAGCTTCCGGAATATAAAGATGCTTTACTTGTTTTAGAAATTGGAAAATCTGTTTTTAATTGAAGTTCAACTAATAATTTCCCTGTTGTTTCACTGATTGTAATTTTAGTTACCTTACCTACTACTAGTCCGTTTATAGTAACGGGCGCTGATTGTGCCAATTCTTCAACATTGTCATATTCAGCATAATATGTTTTATAATTGGTAAAAAGGTCTTTTCCTTTTAAAAAACTGTAGCCCCAGATAAATAATAAAATAGACGCTATGACTAATACAGCCGTTTTAATTTCTCTTGTTAGTTTCAAAATTCTAAGTGTTTTGTTACAAAATTAGTATAATATTTCGAACTTGTGACGATTATTTAATCGCATCCTGAATATTGATTTTTTCCCCGTCTTTAGTTGCTATTAAATATGCTGCGCCATATCCTTTATTCTTAGCTTCTTCCAGATATTTTTTCGCAGCTTCATAATCCGAAGTTTCCTGATAGAAATATTTATAAATATTGTTTTCGTAGATCATTGTTACATTTTTTAGCCCTTTAAAATTTTTAGGTTCTAAAGGTGTTTTTTTAATACTTGCAATAAGCTGTACTTTAAAGAATGTTCCTTTTGGGGCTGCAGGCGCAGGTGTCTGCACCACTTTCTTTGGAGTCGAAGTATCTCTTACAGGTTTAGCTTCAACTGCTTCTGAAGTTCCTGAACCAAAATATTCTCTTTTGTAACTCAAAATAGCTTCTGCAATTGCTTTTGCGATATCATCCTGTCCTTCTTCAGAATTTAAAATATTTCCTTCTGTTGGGTTAGATACGAATCCGGTTTCAACTAAAACTCTTGGCATATACGCTTTATGAAGTACCATAAATGGTGCTTGTTTTACACCACCTTGTCTGATTTTTTTTCCAAGTCTTTCAAAATTGTCTTCAATTTTACTTGCTAACGAAATACTATTATCCAAATATTCTTCCTGCATTAAAGTAATTCCAACCATTTGTTCTGGAGAATTTGGATCGAAACCATCGTATTTACGTTTGTAATCTTTCTCTAAAGTAATTACCGAGTTCTCTTTTTTCGCCGCTTCAAGATTTGATGCAACTTTACTCAAACCCATTACATACGTTTCGGTACCATCTGCTGCGGTATTTTTATTGGCATTACAATGTATAGAAACAAAAATATTAGAATTGGCTCTATTTGCAATATTGGCTCTTTCGACCAAATCAATAAAGACATCTGTTTTACGAGTATAGATTACATTAATGTTTGGATTAAGCTCTAAAATTTTCCCTACTTTCAGTACAATAGCCAAAGCAATATTTTTTTCAATCCGCCCGCTGTAAACGGCACCAAAGTCGTGATCTCCGTGTCCGGCATCAAGTGTTACTTTAAAAACATTTGACTGGCTATATGTGCAAAATGACGCTATTGTTAGAAAAAAGGTAAAGATTACCTTAATTTTATTTAATCTATTCATAAATCTTAAAGTTAATTTTAATAAAACGCAGCTGTTATAATTTTTACAATTGATTATTTTTGCCAAAAAATTATATGTAAGTTTGACATGTCAAAAAACAAGCCATAATTTTACAAAAATAGCATTTAAACCTTTGCAGACAAACTTATTTAATATCGTTTTAATATCATTTTTCCTAACAATGGGATGTGGTAATTTATATTCGCAAGAGATAAAATCTAAAAAAAAGCCTTTACCAGCTGCAAAACAAACAGATAAGCCTCAAATAACTCAAAATGACACTATAAAATTAGATACTGTCAGACCAACCAAGACTTTCCTGGATGGCAAGGTTAGATACAAGGCAAAAGATTACGCAAAAATCGATCAGAAGAAAAAACTGATTACTTTATACAACGAAGCTGAATTATACTACAAAGATGTTGAACTAAAATCCGGTATAATTGTTTTGAATTATGAAAAGGATGAAGTTTATGCCGGAAGAATTAAAGATTCTGCCGGAGTTTTAGTGCAGTACCCGAACTTTAAACAAGGTTCGAGTGAGGTTCAGCCCGATTCTATCCGCTTTAATTTTAAAACAAAAAAAGCATTAATTTATAATTCAAGAACCAAACAAGGTGAATTAAATATTAAAGCTGCGGTTACTAAAAAAGAAAATGACTCTGTTTATTATCTAAAAGGTGCCCGTATTACAACGGCGCAGGATATTGACAATCCGGAATACTACTTTAGAACAAGCAAAATAAAATTTGTTCCCGGAAAAAAAATTGTTACTGGTTTAACACAAATGGTTATTGCCGATGTTCCTACTCCGCTGGCTTTGCCTTATGGTTATTTCCCGTTGAGTCAGGAAAAAAGCGTTTCAGGTATTATTATTCCAAGTTATAACGATTCGAATACCAGAGGTTTCTCTTTACAAAATGGTGGTTATTATTTTGCTTTAAGCGATAATTATGACTTGACGGTTTTGGGGGATTATTATACCAATGGTAGTTACGCCATGCGTTTTGAATCGGCGTATGCAACCCGATATAAATATAGAGGAAATGTTAATATTCGATTTGAGAATTTAATTAGCAGCGAAAGAGGATATCCTGATTATTCCAAACAAAATATTTACAATATTCAGTGGTCGCATTCAAAAGACACAAAATCAAATCCTAACTCAAGTTTTAGTGCATCTGTGAACATGGGTAGTAGTAAGTACTTTAAACAGTCTATTAATCAGGCTAACGTTGGGTCAAATTTGAACAATACATTAAGTTCGTCTATTTCATATAACAAAACTTTTAATACCATTCCGGGTTCTCGTATTTCGTTGTCTGCTACGCATCAGCAAAATACACAAACGGAGCAAATCCAGATGAGTCTTCCTAACCTTCAGGGAAGTATTGACCGTATTTATCCTTTTGTTGGAAAAGACGGGGTTAAAAAAGGGTTTATTAAAAACATCAACTTACAATACAATGTAACAGGTAAAAACAACATCACTACTTATGATTCCTTGTTTTTTAAGCCTCAAATGTTCAGAGACGCACAAATTGGTATGCAGCACTCTATTCCGATAAGTACTAACTTTAAAGTATTCAAATATTTTAGTGCCGGAGCATCAACAAACTATCAGGAAACCTGGGTAACAAAAACTATTAAAAAAGGTTTTGATGATAGTAAAGGACAAGTTGCCGATAAAACAGTAAATGGTTTTGATTCATACAGAACATACAATTTAAGCACCAATTTAGGAACTACTATTTACGGTACATTCAATTTTGGAGAAGATAAAAGGATTCAGTCTATTCGTCACGTTATGAGGCCGAGTCTTACGTATTCGTATACGCCAAGTTTTGATCAATATTATGAGCATTATACGGTTGATGCCTCTGGTAAAATTTCGACCGATGAATATTCGCGATTTGCAAATGGTATTTACGGCGCGCCTGGGCAAAGCAATTCAAACATTGTAGGTTTTTCATTAAGTAACACTTTTGAAGCCAAAGTAAGAGACAAGGACAGCACGAAAACTGAACCTAAGAAGATAATGCTGTTGAACAATTTAAACTTCAATACAAGTTATAATTTTAGTGCTGACGGAAAAAAGGCTTTAGCCTGGCAGCCAATTGTAGTAAGCGGAGGAACGCAGTTTTTTGACAATAAAATGAATGTCAATTTTGGGGCTGTTTTAAATCCTTATGCGATTGACAATGCAGGAAATGTTATAAACAAGTATAATATTGACAATGGCGGAAGTTTGTTTAGAATGACAAGTGCCAACCTTACCATGAATTATTCTTTCTCGAATAAGGGAACCGGAAAAGAAAAAAATACGCAAAGTCAGCGAAATGGTGGTCGTAATGACGACTTATTTGGAACAAATACGGACTTAAATGACAGCCGAAATAGTCAGTTTGCTAATGAACCGGAACGCGACGAAGATGTTGTAAGTGAGTTTTTTAGTTCAAAAATTCCTTGGGATATGACAATGGCGTATTCGCTTACTTATTCTAATACGGCCAGAGAAAATAAAATATCCGGAAACTCTATTATGATTTCTGCCAATATGGATATTACGCCTAAATGGAAAGGCGGAGTTTCTACCGGTTATGATTTTGTTCAAAAAGGGGTTACTTTTACTCAATTCCGTTTTGAAAGAGATTTGTTAAGCTGGAGAATGGCTTTTAACTGGAATCCGATGGGACCAAATGCTAACTGGAACTTCTTCATTGGAATTAAATCTGGTATGCTGAGTGACATTAAATGGAACAAACGCAGTACTTCTAATCGATAATTCGTCGACTTAAAATAAATTTATCATGAAAAAAATAATCTTTACAGAAAAGGCTCCGGCTCCTATTGGACCATATAATCAAGCCGTATTATCAGGAAATACACTTTATGCTTCTGGTCAAATTGCTATAAATCCGGCTTCGGGAGAACTTGTTACTGATAACATCAATGATGAAACTAAACAAGTAATGGAGAATATTGCTGCTATTTTAGAAGCGGCTGATATGACTTTTGAAAATGTCGTAAAAGCAACAATCTTCATTATGGATATGAACAATTTTGGTGCTATTAACACTATTTACGGTTCTTATTTTAACGAAAAAACCGCTCCAGCACGTGAAACGGTTCAAGTGGCATGTCTGCCAAAAAATGTAAATGTTGAGATCTCTATAATTGCAGTGCAATAGCATCTAATAATAATTGTGCCGTTGCTTCATTTGTTGCCAGCGGCACATTATGCACATCGCAAACACGAATTAGCATATTAATATCAGCTTCATGCGGATGACTTGATAATGGGTCTTTAAAAAAGAAAACCATTTGTGTAATTCCTTCCGCTACTCTGCCTGCAATCTGCGCATCACCGCCTAAAGGTCCGGAAAGCATTCTTTGGGTTTTAAATCCCGCTGCTTCCGCTTTTCCTCCAGTTGTTCCGGTACCAATAAGTCTGATTTTTTCATTATGAAGAACTGCTTCATTCTTAATCAAAAAATCAATCAAATCTGCTTTTTTACCGTCATGCGCAATAATTGCAATTTCCATAAATCCAGAACTATTGGTTAGCAACATGGTAAGCAATTAAACCGTCAATTGGTCTTCTTAACACGTTTCCTAATTTAAGCTCGTATTTATCGAAAGTTTCTTGTAATTCATCTTTCAGATAAAAAGCAATAGAACCTACAAAATGCACAGGAACTTCTTTACAGTTATCAAACTGTTTGATGTAGTTTTTAACGAAAGATTTCATTCCTTTGAAAATAATTTTTCTGCAGAATTCTGTGTCTTTATGTTTAATTAAAAACTTAGCAAAAGTTGCCAAATAAGCATTTGGGTTTGGTTCTTTATATAATTTGTTTTTAATAAAGTCAGGATCAACGTCGTACTCTTTTTCAAGTTCAACCGCTAATTCCTTAGGCATTTTATTAAAATAGTATTTTCTAATTAATTCTTTTCCAAAAACGTTTCCGCTGCAGTCATCCATTACGATATATCCTAATGACTGAACTTTTTGGTGCAATACTTTTCCATCAAAATAACTGCAGTTTGAACCAGTTCCTAAGATCGATACGATTGCTTCTTCTCCTTTTGGAGTTGTAGCATAAACAGCCGCGTAAGTATCTTCCTGAACGTCAACAATTGCGTTAGTAAAATACTCCTGAAAGATTTGTTTTAACCATTCTTTCATTCTGTCTGTTCCACAACCTGCTCCGTAAAAGAACAAATGTGTTGCATTTTTTTTATTTTGTAAAATATCAAAACGGTCATTCAATCTTGAAATGATTTCAGGTCCGTCAAGAATTTCAGGATTTAATCCTAAGGTTTGTGTCGTGAATAATACTTTTCCATTATCATCAATTGCAATCCAATCGGCTTTAGTAGATCCACTATCAACTATTAATTTCATTTTTTTTGTTTTTTGAATTAGTTTTTCTTTAAATAAGTGTGTTTTTTACATTAATTAAAGACAGAACAAAATAAGAAAATCCCGTTACTTGGTGATAACGGGATTTTGTAAAAATATATAATATTATTTTAAACCTGCAATATGTACAGATAAATCGATCAATTTGCTTGAGTATCCGTACTCATTATCATACCAAGATACTAATTTGAAGAAAGTTGAATTTAAACCAATTCCTGCAGTAGAATCAATGATTGAAGTTCTTTTGTCAGAAATGAAATCTTGAGATACAACTGCATCTTCTGTAAATCCTAAGATACCTTTTAAATCAGTTTCAGAAGATTTTTTCAAAACTGCCATAATTTCTTCATAAGAAGTTTCTTTAGCAACTTTTACAGTTAAATCAACTACAGAAACGTCAGCAGTAGGTACACGGAAAGACATTCCAGTTAATTTTCCATTTAAAGATGGAATTACTTTTCCAACCGCTTTTGCAGCTCCTGTTGAAGAAGGAATGATATTAATTGCAGCTGCACGTCCACCTCTCCAGTCTTTTCTAGAAGGTCCGTCAGCAGTCATTTGAGTTGAAGTAGTTGCGTGAACAGTAGTCATTAAACCTTCAACGATTTCAAAATTATCGTGGATAACTTTAGCTAATGGAGCTAAACAGTTTGTTGTACAAGAAGCGTTAGAAACTACTAAATCAGAAGCTTTTGCAGTTTCGTGGTTAACTCCCATTACAAACATTGGAGCATCTGCAGATGGAGCAGAAATGATAACTTTTTTAGCACCACCTTTAATGTGCTCATTTGCAGTTTCGATAGTTGTGAAGATACCAGTACATTCTGCTACTACATCAACATCAACTTCATTCCATTTTAAGTCAGCAGGATTTCTTTCTGCAGTGATACGGATATTTCTTCCGTTTACATACAATTTTCCTTCTTTTACTTCTACAGTTCCGTTGAAACGACCGTGAACTGAATCATATTTTAATAAGTAAGCTAAGTGATCTACATCTAATAAATCGTTGATCGCTACTACTTCTACATTATCTCTATTGAAAGACTCTCTAAAAACGATTCTTCCGATACGTCCAAATCCGTTTATTCCTAATTTTACTTTTGACATTTTACTAAATTTTTGCTTTTGTTTTTATTATACTAATTCAAAGTCTAATTTCCTCACAATAAACTTCTTCTCTTTTAAACTTTATTATATATAATTATGTCGACATGATGTCTGACACTCTCAATAATTCTCTATCAATTTCAGATTTACCTTTAATTGCCTGCTCAAGCGGAGTTAAAATAACTTTATCTTCCTTAAGACCAACCATATAATTTGATTTTCCTTCAATTAAAGATTCTACTGCTTTTACACCAAGACGGCTTGCTAAAACACGGTCAAAACAAGATGGTGAACCACCACGCTGCATGTGCCCTAAAACAGAAACACGTACATCGTACTCCGGTAAATTAGCTTCAACGTAATCTTTTAATTCGAATACGTTTTTACCAATTTTATCACCTTCGGCAATAACAACTATACTTGATGATTTTCCTGAAGCTTTACTTTTTTGAAGAGAGTCTAATAATCTGTCAAGACCTAAATCTTCTTCAGGAATAAGGATTTCTTCTGCACCTGCACCAATTCCGGCATTAAGTGCGATGTGACCTGCATCTCTACCCATAACCTCTACAAAGAATAAACGGTTATGTGAACTTGCAGTATCTCTAATTTTATCAATACAGTCAACAACAGTATTTAAAGCAGTATCGTAACCTAAAGTAAAACTTGTACCATAAATATCATTATCGATTGTACCTGGAATTCCCATTACCGGGAAATTGTATTCTGAGTTAAAGATTAAACCTCCGGTAAAACTTCCGTCTCCGCCAATAACTACTAAAGCATCAATTCCGGCTTTTAAAAGATTTTCGTGCGCTTTTTTTCTTCCTTCCGGTGTTCTAAAATCAACAGAACGAGCTGATTTTAAGATCGTTCCTCCTTTATTTACAATATTATTCACGCTTCGAGGGCCCATTTCTTTAAAATCGCCTTCTATCATTCCTTGATACCCTCTATAAATTCCTATGCATTCTATATTATGATAAGCACATGTTCGAACAACAGATCGTATTGCAGCATTCATTCCTGGTGAGTCTCCTCCTGAGGTAAGAACACCTACTTTTTTTATTGTTTTTGACATTATTTAAGTATTAAAGTTGTAAATTTAGCAAACATTCAGCACTTTTCGGGTTATGTTTATAATAAATTAGTAAAATATGTTAAATTCAAACGTTTTCGTTAATAAGTTTTTTGATACCAAAAATTTCATTTAAAATAATAAATACCCCATTTTTTAATTAATTCTTTAAAAATAACAATACCTAAATGAAGTGTTATAAAAATATAAAGAACAGCACTTTAGCAAAAAATTACTAAAAACGCTAAAGTTAGTCATAAAAAAACCATTCGTTGCGGCGAATGGTTTTTTTATACTCTTTTTTAACAATGTGTTAGAAATCGTTGTCAGGAATCAGACCTTCATTATTGTTTTGAGGTTTTGGTTTACTTTCCTCTTCTTTTTCCTTTTCTGATTTCTTTTTATTCTTTTCAGCTTCTTTTTTATTGTTGTTGAAATTAACAAAATCCGGATTTAAATTAGAATCCTGAAAATCATCTGAATTTTTTATCGCTTTTTCCAGTTTATGGCTTTTAAACAGCTTATTGACCAGTTCGCTGAAAGTATCAAAATCGACTTCATACGAAATACCAACTCCCTGTGTATAACCAATTCCTTGTCCTATATAATTAATGTCATTTTCTTTATTGAACAAACGAAGGTTCATTGATCCGTCTTCGTTTACTCTATACAAAATTTCAATATCTCCAACAATAGCAGATTCGTTTACTCCGCCAACAGGAACCCCTACTTTTCCATTTATCGAAATTCGTTCATTAATCTGTGATGAAATATTGGCTACAAACTGTCCGTCTGCTTCCTGCCCTATTCTTCTGTCTGCCGATATAAAATTCAAATCTATATTAATAAGGTCATTGTCTGATTTAATAATGCCTCCTAATAAACTCGCCGCTGTTTCTGCAAATGTTCCAGATAAATCACTTTGATTAAATCCGTCCTGACTCATAAATGAACCAGTCGATAATAAATACAAAGCTTGCGTCTGGCGCACATCTTTATCATCTAACTTATATTGTATTTCCGATTTTAAAACGTTACTTACGGATGGAAACTGAATATCAAAATTAGGTTCAGGACTTGTTAAATCTCCTCTTAAACCAATTACGACTTCTACCGGAACTTTTTTATTGAAAGAAGAATTATCTAATAATACCGCAGGATTTGCTGATGTTTTGTAAACGGCTTCTAAATTCAGCTGGGCTTTCATTGGGTTTCCTTCCCAAATAATCGAACCGCCTTTTTTAACCGCAAACTTTTTATCAATTAAACCACCGTATTTAAAGTTATATGTTCCTTCGTATGCCTGGAAATCTCCCCACATATTAAATTTACCCAGCGTATTGATTTTAAATAATAACGATCCGTATCCTTTTCCTTTCATACCGTGACCGGAATTTCGGTCGAGAATTACTTCAACCTCCGCATCTGGCGTAATATCAAAATCAAACTCTAATTCAAGTCCGTTATAATTTCGGGTTTTCTCAACAATACCTTTAGATAAATTGTATTTCTCTTTTGGCGTTACAAAATGAATCCAGTTGCTTTCACTCGAATTTTGTACGTTACTAATCGGGATTTTAACTTCTGTTCCTTTTTCAGATTTGGCATCAACCTTAATAAATAAACTTTCTGTTGGGCCTTTTATACTAGCCGTTCCGTTTATAAATGCTGTTCCAAAATACGCAGCATCTTCGCTGTCCTTTGTATCAAGCGCCAATAATCGTTTTGAAGTTATGGTTAAATCTAATTTCCAGTCTCCAAAATTATGATGCTCAATTGTTCCGTTCAGCAATCCTTTTGTTCCGAATTTTGTATCAGTTAACTGATTGTTTCTAAACAGGAATTTTTCATCTGTTAAGTCAATAACCGTTCTGTCGCTTAATGCATAATCAACATTTAGGTACGGAATTGTCATTCCGGCTTTCTCCACATACAAACGTCCGTTGATTTCCGGTTTTTTCAAATTCCCCACAACAGCGGCATTTCCAGAAACAGAACCTCGTACATTTGATAATACATCTCCGCCAACAGTTCCTAATGTTGCCAGATTAAATCCTTCGAGTTTTAAATTTAAATCTAAAAATGTCTCTTTATTTTCGACAGCAATAGTTCCGTTTGCCCTAAACGACTCGGCAAAACCATTTACAATCGAAGAATTTATAGTAAACTTTCTAAAACTCTGATCTCCGGAAATATCAAAATTCAAAGTTCCCAGATCGACTTTATTTAAATTAAGATGATCGACTACAATATTTGCCGTGGGCTGAAAAACATCTTTATTCTGCTTATAATTTATATTTCCGTTTAAGTTTCCGTTGAAAACAAATTTGGAATTAAAAGGTGTGATTTTATTGATATCAACATCTTCAAAATTGAGGACAATATCTTTATAATCTTTTCCTTTAATGACACCGTTTAAATCAATTTTCTGGTTTTCATGCGACAATACAATATTATCAATCGTGAAGTTTTTAAAATACTGATCAAAAACAATCTGATTGTCTTTCTTCGCATCTTCATTTAAATACCATAAATAGTCTTTAAACTTCATTTCAGATTTCTTGATGCCGACTATATTATTTTTGTTTTTATCAATAGTATGATACAAATCGAGATTGAAATAATCCTGACCTTTGTCGCCGCCTTTAAACTCAGAACGTACAAACAAAGTATCTTTTGATGTTACATTGATTAAATTGAAATCTCGTATTTTATAATACGGCGTTTTGATACTATCTAACTCAATGAAAGCATTATAAAGCGGGTTTTTATTGTCAATGCTGATTCTGATATTATCGAAAGTATTTTTGGCCGCGCTGATTTGTTTTGATCGGAACCCGAATTTAAATTCCTGTAAATCTGAATCTATTTTTCCACGAACTACTGTACTTGAATCAATTGTCATTTCAGGATACAGCATTTCGACAACCTTATTATATACATGAAAGTTAAAATGCAGAAACTGTCCTTTTTTAACTTTAAATGGTTTATAATTGGTATATAGACTTCCAACAGAATTCATTACCAGTTTATCCAATTGTGCAAATTGAAATTTACCTACAATTTTACCTTCAACAATATCCGATGAATTAATGGTTATGGTACGAAGTCTGTCTGCATCAAAATTGGAGCTTACCGTAACTTCATCAAAAGCATATGTTGCTTTTGGGTTTTGATATACAGCATCTTTAATATAAATATTTCCCTGAAGATTCTCGATCGAATTTCCGGTTAACTGAACAACAGCATCACCTTTAAAATTAGAAATAGAATCATTGATGAATTTCAGTTTTCGCAAATCAGAGTTTTCGACATTGATGTGAAAATCGTAACGGCTTTCTTTTTTACTTAAATCAACCAAACCGTCAAATGTCAGGCTTAGATTTGGATCATTTACAGAGATTTGTCCTTTATAATAAGGAAGCTTGAAATTACCATTTACAACAATATTACTGTACGTATATTTATTGTAATCTAATTTTGCAATGTCTCCTTTTACAATCGTGTTCAGATATTTTTCTGTAAAACCAACACCGTCAACATCAACATCTAAAGTTGTTCTTCCTATATCTTTTCGATCTAATAAAGCGCCGACATTAAAATTATCTAAAACTATATTTCCTGAATAAGAAGCTTTATCAATAAAATCCATATTATTCATATGAAGATTGACTTTACCGTTTCCTAAATCAGTTGCCATTTTAAAATCGGTTTCTAAATCTGTTGTGGAGACTTTTGCTTTTCCGACAATATTAAACTTCCCAATTTTTTTTAGTTCTTTCGGCAGTTTTTTGCCTAAAACACCCGGAAGCAAAACCACCAGATTATCATAACTTGAAATCAATTTATCGAACTTTCCGTCCATAGAAAATTTCTGTTCTTTTGTTCCCAAAAGATTTCTAAAATTGATTGTTCCAAAAATTTTCGAACCGTTTGTATCCGTAAGTCTAAGATGGTTTAAATTCAGGTTATTTAAAGTTCCTTTTATTTTAGTCCTAACTTTAAAATGCTGGTTTTTACCTAATCCGTCATAAAAATAACGAATATCGTTTGAAGCAATTGAAGACGAATCTAACGCTACATTAAACTGAACTTTATCTGTAAATTCAAGAAAATCGCCAGGTTTATAATTTAAAATTGCTTTTCCGTAAATTGAAGATCTTTTGGTTTTTATCGCTAAATTGTCGACCTGAATCCTTTTTTTGGTATAACTGAATTTCCCTGTAAAATTAGAAACATACAAACCGCGGTGGTCCTGAAATGAAAACCTGTGAATTATAGTCGTTACATCAGGTCCGTATAATTTAAAATCGCTGATATAAGCGTTTAGTTTTTTAAAATCTAAAAACTGAGGCGTTCTTTTATTTTCATCTACAACAGAAAAGTTTCCTTTTTCTATGTAAGCATTTTTGGCCGTAAAAAGAAAATGTTTGCCTGATTGTTTCTTTTCTTCTTTGGTTTCAAACAATTTAATAAACTTATTAATATTGTTTTCGTCTTCGTTTTTATAGGTTTTGATATTAAAAATCAAACCCGTTAAACGAAGGTCGCCAAAAAGTAAATCGCCGTCGACAAGTCGTTTGATGCTTAAAATATCGGTAGAAATAATATCAGAATAAATCATCGTTTTTTTATGATGATCTAAAATCAGGACTTTTTTAAGTTTTACACCGCCAAAAATATTAATGGCTACTTTATCAACACTAATGTTGGTTTTAAAATCCGTATTTAAAGTTTCGGTAATATAGTCAGCAATTTTTGTCTGTACGACAGGCAGAGAAAGAGTGATAGCAAGTATCAGCAAAAGTAAAATTAAGCCAATCAGGGTTCTGGATACTATTTTCTTAACTCTTTTGATAACTGGTATTATTATAGATTTTGTTTTAATTTAATTTGAACAGACAAAGGTCGGCTGTTTTGATAAAAATTCTTTAATTTTGGGGCTCTGCTTCAAATCAAAGCAATTCAAAATTTGATTTGTCAAATATAATTCAAAATTCGTGCCTTTATATGCAAAATTCAGAGGTTTTTATTCTAGCCATCGAAAGTTCATGCGATGATACTGCTGCCGCAGTTTTACATAACGATAAAGTTCTCTCAAATGTTGTGGCTAATCAATTAATTCACAATCAATATGGCGGTGTGGTTCCTGAATTAGCTTCGAGAGCCCATCAGCAAAATATAGTTCCTGTTATCGACGCAGCACTTCGTAAAGCAAATGTACAAAAAGAACAGCTAACTGCCATTGCCTTTACACAAGGTCCGGGCTTAATGGGATCTTTATTAGTAGGAAGTTCTTTCAGCAAATCATTATCACTAGCATTAAATATTCCGTTAATCGCTGTAAATCATATGCATGCCCATATTTTAGCCCATTTTATTGATGAAGAAGGCTACGATAAACCTGAGTTTCCTTTTTTGGCTTTAACTATAAGCGGAGGACATACGCAGATTGTAAAAGTAAACAGCTTTTTTGATATGGAAATTATTGGTGAAACCACTGATGATGCCGTTGGAGAAGCTTTTGACAAAAGTGCAAAAATATTAGGACTTCCCTATCCGGGAGGACCTTTGATTGATAAATATGCAAAAGAAGGAAATCCGAAAGCTTTTACGTTTACAAAACCTAAAGTACCTGGATTAGATTTTAGTTTTTCGGGATTGAAAACAGCGATTCTATATTTTATACAAAAGAATAAACTGGAGAATCCAAATTTTGTGGATGAAAACCTAAATGATATTTGTGCTTCTATTCAGCATACGATTATAGAAATTTTGATGGACAAACTAAAACTAGCTGTCAAAGAAACCGGAATTAAGCAAATTGCGATTGGCGGAGGAGTTTCGGCAAATTCAGGAATCAGAACTACTTTGAAAGAAAGCGAAGCCAAATACGGCTGGAAAACTTTTATTCCGAAATTCGAATATACTACAGATAATGCCGCAATGATTGGAATTGTGGGCTATCAAAAATATTTATCAAGTCGTTTTGAAACTTCTGCGGTAGTTTCTAAAGCGCGAATTCAATTTTAATTATGCAGTTATTTTACAATCCGGATATTGACGAAACAACCGAAAGTTTTTCTTTTGATAAAGAAGAAAGCAAACATATTATCAAAGTTTTACGAAAGAAAGATTCAGATATTCTGCATGTTACAAACGGTTTTGGTTTATTGTTTGAAACTGAAATTACGCTGGCGTCAGACAACAAATGTATTGTTGCCGTTCGTTCGATAACAAAATCTCCAGAACCAAAATTTCGTCTGCATTTAGCCGTTGCCCCAACCAAAATGAACGATCGTTTTGAATGGTTTTTAGAAAAGGCTACAGAAATTGGAATTCAGGAAATTACGCCTATAATCTGTGATCGTTCTGAAAGAAAAGTGATTAATTTAGAGCGTTTTGAAAAGATTATTTTATCGGCAATGAAACAATCAAATCAAACGTTTCTGCCAAAATTAAACGATGCCATTTCGTTTAAAGAATTCGTCAAACAAAAAAACGAAGGTTTACAATTTATTGCTCATTGTGAAGAAACCGACAAAAAATCTTTGAAGGAAACTTTAAAGCCAAATGAAGATGTAACTTTATTAATTGGTCCCGAAGGTGATTTCTCTGAAAAAGAAATAGCTTTGGCCATTGAAAATAAATATCAGCCGGTTACTTTAGGAAATACACGTTTGCGTACAGAAACGGCTGCGGTTGTAGCTTGCCATAGTGTTGTGTTTTTTAATGAAGTACCGAATTAAAGATAATTTAAATTTGTCGTTTCAGAGATCAAATTAAACTCAATATTGTCATTTCGACGAAGGAGAAATCTCCGTAAGCAGCTCGACAAAGATTGATGAATTTCTATGAGGAGTTTCTTGCGGAGATTTCTCCTTCGTCGAAATGACAAAAAAAACTCATAACAAAAAAGGAAACGACAAAAAAAACATACAATTACATGAAAAAAATATTTTACTTATTATTACTTTTTTCAATCTCATCCTTTTCTCAGGAAATTGCTTTGCTTAAATACAGCGGCGGCGGCGATTGGTATGCAAACCCAACATCGTTGCCTAATTTAATTCGTTTTTGCAATTCTACTATAAATACCAGAATAAAAGCAAAACCTTCAACAGTTGAGCCAAGTAATCCTGATTTGCTTTCGTATCCGTTTGTACACATGACCGGACACGGAAATGTTGTTTTCAGCGATTCTGACATAACCAATCTTAGAAATTATTTATACGGAGGCGGTTTTCTTCATATTGATGATAATTACGGTATGGATCAATATATTCGAAAAGAAATCAAAAAAATATTTCCGAATAATAATTTAGTTGAAATTCCTGCAAATCACGCGATTTTTCAAAAACCATTTCCGTTCCCAAACGGATTACCTAAAATTCACGAACATGACGGAACACGTCCGCAGGCGTTTGGAATTTTTGTAGAAAATAAATTGGTTTTATTGTATACTTATGAATGTGATTTAGGCGATGGCTGGGAAGATTCTGAAGTTCATAATGATCCTGCAAATGTTCGTGACAAAGCCTTAAAAATGGGCGCTAACATTATCAATTATATTTTTACCAATTAAACTTTTTTAAAAGTGCAGCTTACTCACGAAGAAAATCAATTTGAGCGAAAAACATTTCCTATAACTCTGGTTTGCGATCATATTTATTTTCAGCAAAACATAGGTTCACTCTTTAGAATTTCTGAGGCTTTTGGTGTCGAAAATATTATTTTTCTTGGAAAAGATATTCCGCTTACGCCGAGAAAAATCAACAAAACTTCCCGCAGTACACATCTTCATGTACCGCATCAAATTATCGAAGAAACTTCAGAATTAATTACTTACTTACAGCAAAACAATTTCGAAGTTATTGCGTTAGAAATTACAAGCAATAGCAAACCTCTAAGAGAAATTGCGATTCCAAACAAAAAAACGGCACTTATAATTGGAAGTGAAATTGATGGCATTTCAGATGAACTTTTAAAAATCTGCGATCAAATTGTGCACATTAATATGTTTGGAAAAAATTCCAGTATGAATGTTGTTCAGGCTGCCAGTATTGCGTTATACGAAATCACTTCTTTACAGTCTTTAACATAAAAATGCACTTTTCTAAAAAACGTAGAAATACGTAGGAAAAACGTTAAAACTTAGATAAACGTTTTAGTAAAAGGTTAAATTTCAATATAATTATAGTTTTTTTACTCTTAAAATATTCGTAAATAAGAATTTACATCATAAAAATAATTTTAACTTTTTTGTAGGAACTAGACTATACAAGGGATTGCGAAATTTCTCAAAAATAATTCCATATAAAAATTTGGCTACAAAATGATTTTGTTATAAAATTGCGATCTGGTTAACCAAAACTATTATTTTATAACAAAAAACCCCGTTATTATGAAAAAAGTTATTATTACTGCATTTACAGCACTAGTGCTGTTTTCTTGTCAAAACGATCAAACTGCTGACTCAAGCGGATCTGAAGCTGCTGCTGCAAAAGCAACACTTCGCTCTTGTGCAACTCAGGATGTTTTAGAAGCTCAGTTAAAAGCTGACCCTACATTAGCGATTAGAATGAACGAAATTGAAGCTTTTACAAACAAAACTTTACTTACAGGGAAACTTGTAAATGGTAAAATTCAAATTCCTGTTGTAGTAAACGTTTTGTACAGAACAACTGCAGAGAATATCTCAAATGCTCAAATTCAATCTCAAATTGATGTTCTAAACAAAGATTTCAACGCACAAAACTCTGATTATAACAGCGTACCAGCTCTTTTCGCAGGTGTTAAAGCTAATGTTGGAATTTCATTTGTTTTAGATCAGGTTATTAGAAAATCTACAACTAAAACTTCTTGGGGAACTAATGATGCCATGAAAAAAACGGCTCAAGGTGGTTTAGCACCAACTTCTCCTACTACAAAGCTTAATTTATGGGCTTGTACTATTGGAGGCGGAATTTTAGGTTACGCACAATTTCCAGGAGGAGCTTCTTCTACAGATGGAGTTGTAATTGATTCTAAATATTTCGGATTGTCTGGTTCTGCAAATGCTCCTTACAACTTAGGAAGAACTGGTACTCACGAAGTTGGACACTGGATGAACTTACGTCACATTTGGGGAGATGCAACTTGCGGAAGCGATTTAGTTTCAGATACACCAACTCACAACACTGCAAACTATGGTATTCCTGCTTATCCACACTACAGTACTTGTTCTGGTACTCCGGTAGAAATGACAATGAACTACATGGATTACACTGATGATGCTGGAATGTATATGTTCTCTAACGGACAGAAAAACAGAATTGCTGCTATCTTCGTAAGCGGAGGTGCAAGATATTCTTTTGGACAGCCATAATTTTAGACAGTCTTAAAATACCTTATAAAGCGAGATGGAAACATCTCGCTTTTTTATTTTAAAGCGGGAATATTAAAAGGTTTTTCCTATTTTTATAGTCTAAAATTTAAATATGATAACATCAAAAACTATTTCTAACGGAATCTTGAGAGCATTAGCTACCATATTAATAATTGGTATTGTTTTATACTTTCTGTACGAAATACAAACTGTAATTGTTTACTTGTGTATTTCTTTGATATTATGCCTAATATCAAATCCGCTGGTTTTGTTTTTAAAGAATAAATTAAAATTCAAAGATTCGCTTGCCGCGACGACCGCCATTGTAATTTTTATTTTATTAATGGTTGGCTTTATCTTTTTGTTTGTTCCGTTAATTATTTCTCAGGCCAATAATTTATCGCTTTTAGATACCAATCAATTGCAGACACAATTTATGGAAACAGAGCAAAGTATTGAAACCTACTTTAATATTCAGCATTTTGATTTAAATAAAGTATTGAGAGATTCAAAAGTTACTTCGATGTTGAATTTCAGTTATTTTACCGGTTTTATTAATTCAATTTTGAACTTTATGGCTGATATGGGAATGGGATTAGTTTCGGTATTCTTCATTACTTTTTTCTTTATTAAAGATCAGGATGATTTTAAATCTACAGCTAGAAAATTACTCCCAGATTCAAATGAAGACAAAATCATAAATTCTATCACCAAGATAAACCATATGTTAACACGTTATTTTATTGGACTTTTGCTTCAATTAACGGTTGTATTTATTCTTTATCTGATTGTTTTAGTCATTTTTGGAAACAAAAACGCTTTTGTAATTGCGTTTTTATGTGCTGTTTTAAATATCATTCCATATATCGGGCCTATTATTGGAACTATTTTAGCTGCGCTTTTAACTATGATCAGCTTAATTGGTCAGGATTTTAGATCGGAAATTTTACCAACTACTATTTATGTTGTAATTGGATTTTTAGTAGTTCAGGCAATCGATAATAATATCAGTCAGCCTATAATTTCATCAAAAAGTGTAAATTCGCACCCGCTGGAAATATTCCTGATTACTTTAATTAGCGGCATTACCTTTGGAATTGTGGGAATGATTATCGCAGTTCCGCTTTTTACCATGATAAAAGTAATTTTAAAAGAATTTTTTCCGGATAACAAAATTATATCTGTTTTAACCGAAAGAATTTAGCTTTGAACACTTCTATTTTAAGTAAAAATATTCAAGATTTTATAACGCTGAATAGCAGTGAATCCATTACAAAATTAGCGCTTCAAAAAAATCCTTTTCCTGAGGTAGAATGGATTTTAATTTTAAACCAAATTGAAGCGAAGTCAAAAGCTAAAGACAAATTACCAACCTGGTTCGCTACAGAAAATATTATTTATCCCAGTAAAATTTCTGTAGAACAGACTTCTTCTGAAAAAACGGCGGCTTATAAAGCTTCTTTGATTTCGGGAGAAAGTTTAATTGATCTTACAGGAGGTTTTGGTGTTGATGATTATTATTTTTCCAAACAGTTTAAAACTATTACACATTGTGAAATAAATGAAGATTTATCTGCAATTGTAAAACATAATTTCCAACAATTAGGTGTTGAAAACTGCAGTTTTTATGCCGAGGATTCTGCCAATGTTTTAAATAATTCAAATCAGAAATTCGATTGGATTTATATTGATCCTTCCAGAAGAAATGATGCAAAAGGCAAAGTTTTTATGCTGAAGGCCTGTCTGCCAAATGTTCCCGAATCTTTAGATTTTTATTTTGAAAAGGCTGATTCTATTTTAATTAAAACCGCACCTTTATTGGATATTTCCGCAGGTTTATCTGAATTGAAATTTGTAAAAAACATTCATATCATCGCACTCGAAAATGAAGTTAAGGAATTGCTTTTTGAAATTCATAAAAATTATTCAGGCAATATAACTTTAAAAACAGCCAATATTTTAAAAGATAAAATAGAAACGTTTGAATTTGTTTTAGGTGATGATATTCCATTTCCAACTTATCATCTTCCACAAAAATATCTTTACGAAGCTAATTCCGCAATAATGAAATCAGGCGGATTTGATGAAGTAAGCACAATATTCCAAATCAATAAACTGCATAAACATTCCCATTTATATACTTCTGATGATTTAATTGATTTTCCGGGACGCCGTTTTGAGATTGAGAAAGTAATTTCATACAGCAAAAATGAGATGAAAACGGAGCTTTTAAATCAGCAGGCAAACGTTACAACCCGCAACTTTCCTGAAACTGTAGAAAACATTAGGAAGAAATGGAAAATAAAAAATGGAGGAAATATTTATTGTTTTTTTACAACAGATAAAAATGAAAGCAAAATAGTTTTAATTTGCAGAAAAATAATCTAAATCTAAAATGAAACAACTAATTACTCTAACTCTTTTTTTATTAACCTTTACTGCATTTGCCCAAAAACCTTGTGAATACAGTGCCAATGTAACGGACTCGATTGGAACTTATAAAGTAACTAATGAATATTTGATAAGTGAGAAAAACTTTGGCGGTACTTTTAGTTATGTTTTCTTTTCGCTTGCGCAGACAGACGGTTTACCAACTTTAAATTTACAGCTTATTCAAAAAAGCAAAGACTTTATAAAAGCGAATTGTTTTGATAAAAATTCTAAAGTTTATTTGCAATTAGAAAACGGAAAAATTGTTACGCTGCTGCATATTAATCAGGAAAATTGCGGAACTTTAATTCGCGACGACAAAGGTTTTGACAATCGTGTAAATACCGGAATCTTTATGTTTATGAAAGATAATTATGAAGATTTAAAAACTTCGCCAGTTTTGATTATGCGAATTAAATATCTTACAGATACAGAAGATTATATTGTAAAAAGAGAATTAGTTTCTGAAATGAATAACAAAACGTATCAGCCAAATACGTATTTCATGCAGAATATCAGATGCGTTGAGTAATTATTCGCAATTCCATTTTTGATTCGCAACCGGGTCTTTTAATCCGGTTTTTAAATTATAATGCCACCATTCTGAATCAAACGAATTGAAACCGTTCTGGATCATTATTTTTTTAAGAAATTTTCGATTTGATAAAACTTTTTTAGAAAATTTAGTGTAGTTGTGACCGGCTTCGGGACCAAAAAAGTCAAAAACAGTTCCCATTTCAATTTCCTTTCCGTTTGCATCGACTAACGAAATATCTACGGCTCCTCCTCTATTGTGGATGGAGCCTTTTTTTGGATCTGCCACATACTCCGGATTCGAAACAATCGCCCACATTTTCTGCTGAATCGATAAAGGTCTGTAACAATCGTACAGCTTTATTTTATACCCTTTTTTGATAAAATCTTTATTGGCCGCGACTAAAGCTTTTACGGTTTTTAATCGCAGGAAACATTCTGCACAATCATATACTTTTGCCTTCAGGAAATTATCTTTTGTGGCATATTTCATGTCATAAATAAAGTCTTTGCTGTAATCTTTTAGGTTTACAAAACTTGTATCTTCAATGGTATGCTGCACTGGTTCTGCATACGATTCATTTTGTGCTTTCGCAGAAATTCCACAGCAAAAACATATTAAAAAAAATGAAGATTTGATAAAATGTAACATGAAGTTATAATTTGAGTCATTATTAAAGTAAATATATAAATTTATAATTAAATTCGTTTAACTAAAAAACTTACAAATGATGAATAATAAAGCATTGTTTTTATTTCTGAGTTTATTTTTTACAATCTGCGGGCTTTCTGCCCAACAGACAAAAGCTACAAAATTAGCAGGTAACGAAAGTGATTACGATATTCAGGACAGTGTTTCGATTACAACACGAGACGGTGCCATATTATCTGCAATGGTTGCCCGGAAAAAGAATGATACCGATCCAAAACCTGTAATTCTTCAATACACGATTTATGTTCGTGATAAAGGCAGAGATCTTAAAACCATAAAAGAATCTGTGGATAACGGTTATACAGGTGTAATTGTTTATTCTCGTGGAAAGCGTTTCAGCCCTAACGAAATTGATCCGTATGAAAATGAAGCTAACGATGCTTATGACGCAATTGACTGGATCAGCAAACAAAAATGGTGTAACGGAAGCGTTGGAATGTATGGCGGAAGTTATAACGGTTTTACGCAATGGGCGGCTTGTAAAAAAATGCATCCGGCGCTTAAAACAATTGTTCCTTATGTTGCCAACAGACCCGGAATGGGATTGCCAATGGAAAATAATGTTTTTGTTAACCCCAATTACGAATGGGCTTTTTATGTTGGGAACAATAAATATCTTGATACGGTTACCAATAATAACAGGCCTCGTTTTAGAGGATTAAAATTTAGATGGTGGGAAGCCGGAACAGCATATAAAACATTAGACAGTATTGACGGCGAGCCTAACAGATGGTTTCAAAAATGGATAAAACATCCATCATTTGATGATTACTGGCAGAAAATGGCACCTTATAAAAATGATTTTTCGCAGATTAATATTCCTGTTTTAGCTTTTGATGGTTATTATAATGATTCTCAAAACTCGAGTTTATATTATTTAAAAGAACTTCAAAAGTATAGTCCGAAAACGCCTTTTTATCTTGTAATTGGCCCTTATGGGCATTTTGGAACTCAAATAGGTGGCGAAGCTATTTTAAATGATTACAAAGTCGACTCCAATGCTTTAATCGATATTAAAAAAATTACGTATCAATGGTTTGATTTTATTTTGAAGAATGGCACTAAACCTGAAATTCTAAAAGATAAAATCAACTACGAAGTTATGGGAACGAATGAATGGAAAAGTGCTCCGTCATTCGAAAAAATGCACAATAATTTCCTGACTTTTTATTTAACAGCAAATAAATCCGGAGATTTCCATTTAGCGGATTCTCAAAAACCTAAGAAAAAAGAATTTCTATCGCAGGAAGTAGATTTTGCAGACCGACAAACGAGTAATAACAATTATTATCCAAGTCCAATTATTCAAAAAGAAGTCAGCAAATATGACGGCTATTTTTTTATAAGTGAACCGTTAAAAGAACCTTTAATTGTAAACGGATCATTTTTGGGAGAAATCAAATGCAGCATCAACAAAAAAGATATGGATCTGGGCGTAACACTTTATGAAGTTACTCCAAATGGTGAATATTTTCATTTATCGTATTACATAGGCCGCGCGAGTTATGCAAAAGATATTGAAAAAAGACAGCTTTTAGAACCTGATAAAATAGAAACAATTTCCTTTACCAACACTCATTTCGTCAGTAAACAACTAAGGAAAGGAAGCCGTCTATTGGTTTCTGTTAACGTAAATAAAAATCCCTTTTCGCAGTTAAATTACGGAACCGGAAAAGAAGTAAGCGATGAAACTATTCTGGATGCAAAAGTGCCTTTGCAGATAAAATGGTATAATGATAGTTTTGTGAAAATTCCGGTCTTGAAATGAATTTAAAAATCATTCCTTTTTTAAGGCATACCAGCCAAAAGCCCGTAATCTTACTTTAAAAAAGGAATCCGGCAGGATTTGATCAAGCTTTTTCCATGCAGTTTCTACAAGTTCATCTGCTTCTTGCCTGCACGCTTCAATGGCTCCACAATCTTGCAATAAATGAATTACAGATGCAATTACCGCCCTATCCGTTGGCAGTGTCTGAATGGTTTCCCATACATATTCGCGTTGATTTAATGGCATTAATCCCATTGCTTTTGCCACTGGCATGGTTATTTTTCCTGCTGTAATATCTTCTCCTTTATCTTTAAGATTATTTTCATATCCTTCCAGATTCAGTACATCATCCATTATTTGGTAAGCAACACCAATTGCTTCTAAAAAACTGCTGAGTGCTTCTATTTCTTCTGGTTTTCCACCTCCTATTAATCCTCCCATTTTGGCCAATGTACAAGCGGGTGCTGCTGTTTTTAATCGGTGTATGGTGTAAATCCTTTTTTCAAGCACAGAGCTGTCTCCGCTAGTTACTGAATCAGGCATTAAAAAATGAAGTCCGCTAATATCCATTGCCTGACCTGCATGTGCCACACGCATCATTTCAAAATACAGTTCATATGATTTAAGCCTAATATCATCTGTAAGTCGAGGGTAGCGCGTAAATAATTCCCCTATAAAATAACAAATACTGCCCGCATTTATAGCAAGTGGTTCACCATAAAGAAGATGCAGGGCCGTACCTCCTCTACGAGTATCTGATTTGTCTTGGATATCATCTACAATTAAAGATCCGGAATGTATCAATTCCGGCATTGCCATCCAGTCGATAAACGGCTGCGAGTTTCCTCCTACACTATCTATGCAGGCAAGAAACACATAAGATCTCCAGGCTTTTTTACTACGATCCGTAATTTCCCTAATGGGTTTAATAACAGAAGAAACAAATTGCTCTTTATCTGCCGTACTAAAAAAATCAATACCTAATGCACTATTAACCAACCTGTAAAACTGTTCATCTGTAGGGTTTAAAGGAAGCAAAGATTCTACCGTTTTCTGGGTGGTATCACCTACCGCTTTTAAAAAACTTTCGATGTTTGTTTTGGTTCCAAATCCATTCCTTTCAATGTAACCAGATCCGGAAACCTCATTTCCCATAAAGTTACCTGCAGCATTTACGCAGCCTTCCCAAAATGCCGGTGCAGAAAGAATCGTAATAAATTCCTGCTCCGGGAAATCTGCCGAAATAGAAAGAAAAATATTCAGTTTTGGTATTTCAATTCTCCACGAAACAGGATAAGATATAAAAGTCCTTGAACTTGTCCAGTATTGTTCTGGTATAAATGAATAATCCTGTGTATTTATTCTATTTCCATCAGGATCAATAATAATTATAGTACCATCTGTATGCTCGCCATTTTTTGTGTTATCAAAAAGATCATATCCTGATAACTGATATCCATTGTCTAGCTGTAAGGCTATCCAATTCCAGTCCATTTCATGTTTGTCGCCAAATGTGGAAGCCTCATCTGCCGGTTTACTAAATTCATGATCATACCAGCCGCTGCCTTCTACTTTATAAACCGTATTACCAATTTGAACTTCTCCGGTTACTTCGCATTTTGGAATAAAATAGTAAAACATCTTTTCCTTCCTTATACCACTTACAAATCCATTGTTTCCGTGCCGTATGGGTTTTGTTAATGGAATAAAATCAAGTTTACAGCTCACAACATTTATTTGATTTTCAAGTTTTAAGTGATAGAGTCCTTCTTTTTCTTTTTTAAAAAAATTCTCATCATATTGAAGTGAAAGACTTTCTAGACCAATTTTTGCAGGTTGTTTTAAAAGTTTGTCCGGCAAGGCTATGTTTCCCTTTTCATACACTTCTTTTAAAGCATTACGAATAGATTTGTTTCCCTCATTTCTTTCGTCACTTTTTTTGATAAGTTTCAATATTTCTGTTGGAGTAACAGGATCTAAAAGAGAATCCATATAATATTTTCCAGCAGTTTTATCTGATAAAGACCAGATTACAGAATGTGCATAGTTCAAATTTCCTGTTATATCATCTTTTACTCCCACTCTAAAAAAAGAAGCGAATAAAGACATTTTCCTACCCTCTTTAGAAGTAAGATGACAATTTTGATACCACCATTCAATTACAGATCCATGGTGCGGAAGATCATGAATATTTAAATCGATTGGGCCATCAGCCGGCCAGGTTGAAGGATAATGAGATGAAATTTCTTCGAGGTTTGTTTGTTGTGCATAGGTTTCTTTTTTCATAATGCTGGACATATTAGTTATTAAAAACAATATTCTATCCCGCTTTTCGAATTTTCATCGATAACGAAAACAGTATTAAAAATTGAATGCTGTACCACAACTCAAAACAGGCAACGCTACTTACTTTTACTAAGCTGCAATAAAAAACCAACGCTATTTTATTAAAGTGTGATTTTGTAAGAATAAAGTTAATGTATTTAAATTGATTTTATACCCGTAGATTTACGTGTATTTTACTGAATAACAGAAAATTAATAATAAACAAATATAAATCAATTGATTATTGATTTCTGTAAGTAAGAAGTAATCGAAATTTTAAATCTCTCCTGTCATTAAAATATTCTCTTTAACACCTTTATTTTTCAGCATTCTGAAGTGCGAGCGCACGGCATGATAAAAAGGATAGGAAGTATATGGAAGATCATATTCCTGAGCATATTTTATTATTATTGGCGTAATGTAGGGATAATAAGTATGGCCGACACCCGGAAAAAGATGATGTGCTACATGATGCGTAAAACCTCCGTATAAAAAATTAGCCAGTTTGCTGTTAGTACTAAAATCTTTGGTTACAATCATTTGATGTAAGGCCCAGGTTGCAGAGAGATTTCCATCTTCGTCTGTTCCGGGAAAATTGGCGTCTTCATCAACATGTGTAGAAACTAGTGCTACAACTCCCAAAACGCTTCCGAATAAATGCATGGAAAACCAACCAGCCAAAACTAAATACCAAGGCTGATTGAGCAAAATCATCGGAATAAAAAGAATATAAAACAAGTTTAAAATTTTTGCCGCAAATAATATAAATACCTGCTTTCGCGGAATGTTGTCTACAATCTTTTTGACGTAATTGTTTTTCTTTCCAAAAAAATCTTTAAAATCCCTAATATAAATCCAGTTTAAACTGTAAAACGGATAAATAAACCACATATAAATGTGCTGGTATTTATGATATTTAAGAACAGGACTGTTTGGAAAAATCCTGATAATATCGCTTTGTTTGATATCAATATCCCAATCGGGAACGTTTGGATAAGCATGATGCAGATTGATGTGGCGGCGCATCCAGAGCCAGTGATTACTGCCAAAAAGTTCTAAAACATACAAGAACCATTCGTTGTGTTTTGCTCTTTTAAATAAAGCTCCGTGTGCAGCATCATGAAAGGCATTTATAAAAAGCACAATCATGGTAAAACCACACAAAATATAAAAAAGAAAAAGTAAAGGTGTGCTGTTTCCAAAAAATAAAATACAGCCATAAAATAAAAAAAACAAAACCAAAAGACCTAAAGACTTTATAACATTTAAAAGGTACAATGATGAATTTTGCAGTACCGTTTCGGTGACTTCGTTGCGCATTTTTCTAAAAAAATCATCAGTACCAGCTCTAAGATAAACCGGGCGTTTTAATTTTTCCATAATCACTATTGCTAGAAATTGTCATATCAAATTTAATAAAAAAAA
Source organism: Flavobacterium sp. FG68 (assembly GCF_057808895.1). Lineage (NCBI taxonomy): Bacteria > Pseudomonadati > Bacteroidota > Flavobacteriia > Flavobacteriales > Flavobacteriaceae > Flavobacterium > Flavobacterium sp. FG68. Next base: position 57,396 of record NZ_JBMDIY010000010.1, on the reverse strand, counting down.
GTTAAAACACACGATTTCAAAACATTACAAACAAAATAAATTATTAAAACTTCTCAAGAGAAATTGTTTCTTACTTTTTTGTTTTGCAATAAAAAGCACATCAAATACACATCACTTTTATCTTGATTTTACTTACAATCGCAGTAAAAATAAGTTCCTAAAGTTATTCCTGATTTTTTAATGAAATTTAGAAGAACAGAAAAGCAGTATAAATTTTCACTTTTTTGTAATTTGCTTTATAAAAAAATAAACTATGCTAAAACTCCGTCAGCAATTTAGATATCTCATTATAGTGCTGTTTCTTTCTATAATGGCATATAGTAATACCAGAATTTATGTAAATCAGGTTGGTTTTGATCCGAAAAGCCCCAAAATAGCCATTATAGCATATCCCAGTAATCTTAGTGAAAATACATCTTTTGATGTTGTTGATACTCAAACTCATAAAACAGTATTTACAGCATTAATTGGGAAACCGCAAAATGTGGACGACTGGAAGCTTGGTGAAAAATTTTATAAAGCTGATTTCTCTTCTTTTCAAAAAACCGGAACTTATAAAATTACTTTTAAAGTTGCAGATCAAATTTATGCTTCGGAGAAATTTTCGATTGAAGAAAATATACTGGCAAAACGAGTTATCTCTTCCATAGTTCATTATTACAATAAACAAAGAGCCAATACGCCCGAAGAACTCGAAGCCGACAAAAACATAATTTTATACGGCAGCACAAAAACAGCAGATGTTCGCGGCGGATGGTGTGATGCATCTGGCGATGTGAGTAAATATTTTTCGCATTTGGCTTATGCTAATTTTGTTTCTCCGCAGCAGACACCTTTGGTAACATGGTCGCTTATTAATACCTCAGAAACACTTCCGAAACAGTTGACGCAATGGAAAATAAAAGATTCCTTAGATAACGAAGCTATTTGGGGAGCAGATTATATGATGCGCTGTTTATCAAATGAGGATTATTTTTATATGATCGTTTTCAGTTATTTTGATAAAAATCCTGCTGCGAGAAGAATTGTTGGGCTTAAAGCCAATAGTGTAACTACAGATGAATATCAAAGTGCTTTTCGGGAAGGCGCAGGAATGGCAATAGCTTCATTAGCCAGAATTTCGCAATGGAAGAAAAACGGTGATTTTACCTCTCAGCAATATTTAGACGGAGCAAAACGTGCTTATGCGCATCTTTTAGTAAATAATACTAAATATGATGATGACGGAAAAGAAAATATTATTGATGATTATTGTGCTTTAATGGCGGCAACGGAATTATGGATTGCGACCAATGATAATTTCTATAAAAATGAAGCGAGAAAATGGGCACACAATCTCGAAAACCGAATGACAGATCAAGGCTGGTTTAGAAGTAATGACGGAAATCGTCCGTTTTGGCATGCTGCAGATGCAGGTTTACCAATAGTTTCTTTGACAAGATATTTGAAAAAAGAAACCGACAGCAACGAAATAAAGAATGCCAAAAACGTGATCAAAAAAGCTTTAGAATATAATTTAGCTGTTACCAATAATGTAGAAAATCCGTTTGGTTATGCACGCCAAAGTTTCTTGTTTAACGGCAAAGTACAAGATGGCTTTTTTATTCCGCATGATAATGAAACCGGCTGGTGGTGGCAGGGAGAAAATGCCCGATTAGCATCGCTGGCAACAGCTGCAATTGAAGGCGGTAAAGTAGTTGCTGTAAAAAATAATGGCGCTGAGAAAAAACCGCTTGATTTATATGCTTCGCAGCAATTATCATGGATTTTAGGCTGCAATCCGTATTCGGTATGTTTTTTATATGAATTTGGAGAAACCAATGTGCCGTATATGCATTCAAATTATGGTCATGGTTCTGAGAAAGGCGGAATTTCTAACGGAATTACGGGTAAAGAAGGAAATCCAGACGGTTCCGGAATTGATTTTAAAATGGATGTTGACGGCAATGACGAATGGCGCTGGACAGAACAATGGATTCCGCATTCTGCGTGGTTTTTACAAGCCATTACTGCTTTGGCAGACAAATAAAAATTAGATAAAAAAACCTCAATTATTAGATGAAAAAATTTCTAATCTTATTTATAACAATCTTCATTTTTCAGGTTGATTGTACCGCACAGAAATCAAAAAAATCTAAGTTTAAAGCTTTGGTTTTGTATGAAAACGGCGGACATCATTTAGCGTTTTCCCAAGCCGCAAAACCGTGGCTGAACAAACTGGCAGCCGACAGCAGTTTTACAATTGATTATATTGAAAACACGACTAAAATTAACGATGCTTTTTTAAAACAATATAAGGTTTTTATTCAGCTGGATTATCCTCCATATACCTGGAGCGAGGAATCTATGAAAGCATTTGAGAAATATATGAATGATTGCAAAGGCGGATGGGTTGGTTTGCATCACGCTACTTTATTAGGCGAATTTGATGGTTACCCCATGTGGAAATGGTTTTCTGATTTTATGGGAGGAATACGTTTTGAAAATTACATTGCCACTTTTGCGAATGCGAAAGTGAATATTGAAGATAAATCGCATCCCGTAACCAAAGGAATTTCACCTGAATTCTTGATCAAAAAAGAAGAATGGTATACTTACAATAAAAGTCCGCGAGCAAATGTTCATGTATTAGCTTCGGTAGATGAAACTACTTATGAACCTGATTCCAAAATAAAAATGGGCGATCATCCGGTTGTGTGGACAAACGACCATTTTAAATCCCGAAACGTTTATATTTTTATGGGACATTCTCCTGAATTGTTTGAGAATGAGGCTTACACTACTCTTTTGAGAAATTCTATTTTTTGGGCAGCGAGTAAAAAATGATTTTTCTGCTTAAAAAATTCCCATATTTTCAGGTTTGATCGTAAATCCTAAACGCACCATACTTTTGTGTTCCTGATAATCTATTAAACTTTCGGTATAACCTACAAACCATTGCAGCGTGAGATAATAATTTTCATGTTTAAAGGGTTTCCAGTTTACCTGTGTCTGCAAAGATCCGTAATTAATAAGTCCGCTGCCCTTTCTAAAGAGAATATCGGCACTCCAGCGTCCGGGTTGTATTTGATACGTTGCGCTGGCTTCGCCGTAACCTACATATTTGGTCAATTCAGGATTATCTTCTTTATCAACAAGCGGAATCCATCCTCTGATTCCGACAGTCCATCGAGGAGAAACCTGCGATTTTAACGAAAAGGCAAGCATGTTCCAAGTTCTGGAATAAATAGAATCTCTCCCGTTTGATTCATGTTCTAAAGAAATTGTTCCGTAAGTAAGCCTTCCTCCTTTTAAATAAAACGGGCGTACAACGGCAAAACCGGGATTAAAATTGATTTCAGAAAATGGTTTTGAGTTGGCGTAAATGTCCCAAAACGCTTTTTGAGTATACATTAAATAAGGAAAAAAACCACCCACCCACGGTTTTGAAGTTAATCGCAGTTTAAAACTGATCTGGTATTTTACGTCGGCAGAATTTCGGGTAATTGCTTCATTTACGGGTACACCTGTCAAAAAATAATTATCTCTGTGAACCGAAAAACTGGATTCTTTCAACAGTGAATCTGCGGCGCGGAAATTCTTTTTTTCTTCTACAATTTGTGAATTTGCATTAATTGAAAACAAAACGATACAAGTCAATAGGTATTTAAAGTACATTCTTATAATTTAAGTTGAGGCGTATTTTTAATAATTAAATGTACTCTGTCTCGATTAATCGTATTAACGCAATAAAAACAAGAGTTAACCCAATAAACTTAATCATAGAAATATCCCGCATAAAGTCTCTTTTATGACTGATAATTTCCGCTTGGTGTCATTTTTTTTAAATGCCTTTTCTATCTCGAGTAATTTCGGCTTCAATCACCTCAATTACCCGCGATGCTGAAAACGGGAACAAAGAGTAAGCAAAATCCAAAAAACAGAATCTATTATGCAAACCGTGAATCCATTAACCATGTATGTTCCTATTTATCAAACTGACGAAGCACAGGCAACAGCTCAGACAGCTTATGAAAATTTTAATAATCCTATAACAAAAGCTTCTCTGGATAAAATGGCGATTGTGCATTATGCACGAATTGCCCTTGTACCTAATACTGACGGAAAAGGTATTGCGGGAATTTTAATTATTACAGAATTTGACGGAAATATGAATTCTTACTTAGAAGCATTTTTTAATAATTCGACTACTATTAGAGCCGCATTTATTTTAGTTATTACCTTATGGGCAAACAAACCGGCAGATTTCCCAACTAACCCGGACGATATTACATATACGATTTTCTCTAATTTTATTAATGAACGTAATCTTAGCCAGTCTCAGGATCTTTATTATGCTTATCCACAATCTGTAAAGCAAATTGTAGCTAAGTTTTCTAAATAATAAATAAGAAAAAGTATTCATAATTACAGCTGTGTCATTTGATCCGGCTGTTTTTTTCTTTAACCCAAAACTTAATCTTATGAATTATACACAAACACCTCAGGCTGCAGCACCAGAATTAAGCGATATACAAGGCCTTATCATAAACGGTTATACGCATCCGTGTTCTGTACATATGCTTTTTAAATTCGATAACGACATTTCTAATTTAAAATATATTCAGGATTTTTTTAAGGATTTGCTTCCATACCTGCAAAGTGCAGAAGACTGGGGCGCTTTAAAACCTGAAATCATGCTAAATATTGGTCTTACGGCTAACGGAATTGGGATTGTAAAACCAAGTCTTAATGTTCAAAACTCCAGCTTTCCTTCTACGTTTAAAAAAGGCCCGTGGGATGTCAATAATGCACAGCAGTCTTTAGGAGATTATGGTACAGGTGCACCTGATCAATGGTGGAATCAAAAATTCAGTAATGAAGATGTGCATTGTGTGGTGCATGCGTATGCAATGAACCCAACGGCACAGGAAAAAATTGTAGGCATTATAACTGATGCCGCCCTGAAAAGCAACGGAATGGTTACGGAGTTGAAACCATTAGAGTCTGAAAGCGGAAGATTAGAGCAATATCTATTAGTGCCATCCGATTATATTCATTTTCGCTACAGGGATTCAATTGATGAACCTAATTTGAATGATAATCCTGCGGGAAAAGATCAGCAAGACCTCAACAACTTTTTAATAGGTTACAGTACGCTTCCAAATCCAATTCCGGGGCCACTTTCAGGGCCGGAAGCTGCTTTTGCTAAAAACGGCTGTTATAATGCGTTTCGAATTTTGTATCAGGATGTTGAAGCTTTTAATAACTTTCTTGATACACAGGCTGAATCGATTGCACCGCAAATTAAAAACACGAAGGATTATGCAGAAGAATGGCTTGCTGCGAAAATGTGCGGAAGATGGAGAAATGGTTCTCCATTAGTACTTTCGCCAGACAAACCGGAACATGATACTTCTAAAGCTACTGATTTTGGTTATTTAAAAGATGATATGCAAGGGCTTAAATGTCCGTTTTCTGCACATACAAGAGTATCAAATCCACGTGATGAAGGTGTTGAAGTAGCTGGTTCAGATACGGTTCCGCGTATTATAAGACGAGGAATGCCGTATGGTCCGCCTTTATCAATTGATCCTAAAGCAGACCGCGGATTGATTGGTTTATTTCTTTGTGGTGATTTAAGCAGTCAGTTTGAAACGCTTTACGGATGGATTAACTTGAATAATTTCAGCAATGTTTTTGATCCTGCCGAAAATACGCCGCAAGATCCTTTGGTTGCGAATCGTATTGTGCCGCTACCGGGCAATATCGATCCTAATTTTACGATTCCTATGGAAGATGGAAACAACATTGTTATCGATGGGCCTCTGCCTCAATTTGTAGTAACCCGTGGAACGGCTTATTTGCTTCTGCCTTCTATTTCGGCAATTACTGCAATAGCAAATGGCGAAGCGTAAATAATTAGTTAAAAATTGTTGTTAGAAAAAATAAAAAAACCATCTGCGCCGGCGGATGGTTTTTAGCTTTTATTGAGTTTATTTACATCATAAAATACAGTGCTCTCTGCAGTATTTCGAGCTGTTTTTCGATCATGTTGGATATTACAAATTTCTTATCCGGTAATTTTGGAATGTGGCTGGAGGATTTCTTAAAATTGAATTTTAAATCCTGCAAAACTTCTATTTTGGTTTTTGAGGCATCTATTAAAAATAAACCTTTGATTTCGCCTATTAATGACATGCTGTTGTAAAGGTGTTTACTAAACAGGCAAACCATAAAATTTGCTTTTATACTTTCTAATTTGAAAAATTCTACGAGTTCCGAATACTCATAGATTACAAATACAGAATAATCGTATTGGTTTGATTTATTCTCGTTTTTCAATAAAAAAGAGTCTTCAGAAAATTCAAAGTCATTTTTAAATTTTCTTTTAAACATTTTTAAAAAAATCCCTTTATTGTCCCTAACTAAAACTCTTTTTTTTCTGATCATCTCTTAAGAATTAGCATTTAACTTTTCTTATAAATAAATTATATTTTAATAATACAGTGATAGAAAATTTCTTTGGAATATAAAATCAGAGCCACTTTTATATCATGAAATTTAAAAGATAAAAGGATATTTAAAACAAGAAATTAAAGAGTGTCTAAAGGTAGTACAACAATGAGGAATTAAGATAAATGTAAAAGGAAATGAGCCCAATATATATATCGAGCTCATTTTTATCTTATTTGGTTATAAATCGTGTAAACTTTTGAGTGCAGTTTATTTGTAGGTGGTTCTTGGTAAAAATATTAGTAAAGAATCAAAAAATCAACGAAGATGTTTACTTCATAAAAAATAAAAGGCTTGTTGTTTTCTTTTTAAGCTGTAAGTAAGTGTTTGAGTTAAATTGTAAATTAGAAAATCTTAAATACCTGCATTAAGGTTTGGTGTATCTGCGGTACTTAAGCTTTTTAGCTTTTTTATTTTATCATTCAATTTCAAAACCCTGTCGAGTTGTTTTTGCTGAATCGTGTATTTAGTATAATATCTATACCATTCTTTTCCAATAAAAAAGGTTGTCACAGAAACTCCTGTGAGTACACCAATAAAGTAATTAGTAATGTCCATAATTTCTAGTTTTTAAATTTAAAAAGCATTTTTATCTCCTTTCAGAGTCACAATAACGGTTAACAAGCAAATCTTAATATCTGTAATTAAACTCCAGCGCTGCAGATATTGTATGTCTGTAGTAACGCGGCGTTTCATGTCGACTACTCTTTTGGTTTCTCCCCTAAGTCCCGAAACCTGAGCTAATCCTGTAATTCCTGGTTTTACAAAATGGCGAACCATAAAATTATTGATATGACAATTGTAATCTGTTGTGTGTTTAATCATATGCGGGCGCGGCCCAACAATACTCATATTTCCCATCAAAACATTAAAAAACTGGGGCATTTCATCTAAACTTGTCCTTCGCAGGAATTTTCCAATTGGCGTAACTCTCGAATCTCCTTTTCTGGCCTGCTGACTTTCATCTCCGGAATTCATGTACATGCTTCGAAACTTATAACACCAAAAAGGTTCATTTTTTTTGCCTGTTCGCATTTGTTTAAATAAAACCGGGCCTTTGCTCTGTCTTTTAATCAAAATAGCCAGTAAAGGATAAAGCCAGGACATGATAAAAACAATCACCATAAGGCTGAAAACAATATCAAATATTCTTTTAATCAATCTGTTATAAGCATTTTGTAACGGCTCAAAACGAGGTTTAATAACATGGAAATTATTTAAATGACTGGAGTTAAAATGTTTTTTTGAGATGGATGAAAAGTCAGGGACAAATTTTAAACGCATGCAGTATTTGTCACCAAGCTCAAAAAAATAGTTTAAATCTGAAATAAAATCAGGTTTGGATACAATGTACAATTCATTAATATGATCTCTGGATGCATTATGAATGGCTTCAGAAAGTGCTTCGCTAAATTCTTCATTGCTTTTATAATCTGCAGTCGAATTTTCATTAAGAATACCCAAAAATTGAATAAAAAAAGAATTTGTTTCCAGATGAGAAGCTAACTCAATACTCGTTTTATTAAATCCCCATATAGCAACTGTATATTGTTTAAAAACCCATCCTTTAATTTCTCCTATTACCAGTGTAAATAAAATTCTGGAAAGCAGAAAATAGAATAGCAAAAAGCTCAATTGAAAAAGGTTTGCCCGACTTCCAAAAAAGTAAAGAACGTTATCCTGAAAAATAAAAATATAACTGTGCCACAAGATTCTCTGTGTAAAAAAAGCACGCCAGCTGTTGCGAAAAAAATATTCCAGACTAAAAAGAACATCTATTCGATACAATTGAAAATAAGTTACTGAGAATAACCAGCTTAAAATTGTAATAGGAATCATTTTATCCAAAAGCAAAGCATTCCAGCCAATCCTCTCTTCGCTTGCAAAATTCAGGAACACTATAGTACCAAGTATCATAGCGATCATGTCTGCAATTGCACAGCAGATTATGAAGGTAAATTTATGTCTGTTTCGCATTTTTTTAATTTTTTGAATAAATTGTAAAACAATCCTCCTGCTATACTTCCTATAATTCCATAAAAAACATCCATTATATCGGGGTTTCTTTTTTGAACTATAAACTGTCCTCCTTCGGCTATACAAACAATTATGGCAGCGATGCCTATGTTTTGTATAAAGTTTAAATTTTTGCTTTGATTTGTTTCATTCGGGCTCTTTTGCTGTACATATGCTTCTAACAGAAAACCAACGGCTAAAAAAGGGACAGCAGTGCGTAGATTGTAATAATGATTACTCCAGTTTAAAAGCCATCTTGGCAGGTAACTTTCGGTTCTTAAACTAGGATCGGGCAGCCAGGAAAAATAGAAAACAACACCAATAACGACAAGCAATATCAACAGAACTATTTTTTGAAACATTGTTCACTATTTAATTTTTTAGTAAATGTGCTTTTAGTATTTGGGGTGAATTTGCGGCGGGAAAAAATATAACTTAGGCTTCTTTTATTCTAAGACCTCTTTTATACCAAGGTCTTTTTATTTTCAATTCCTGATACTGATAACCGTAGTTTCGGCCATAACCATATCCGTATGCCGTTTTCATATTTACGGCATTGATCAAAATACCAACATTCCTTAATTGCTCTTTTTTAATAAAATTACTTACCTGAACTAAATTGCTCTTATCTGTATAATCGTATTTTACAACAAATACAGTAACATCTGCCAAATGACTAAAATTGAGCGTGTCAGACACTATTTGTACTGGGGCGGTATCTAATATTATAAAGTCATACAGGTCTTTTGCTTCTTCAATCAATACTTCAAAATTAGAATTGGTGATTAATTGAGAAGGATTTGGAGGCACTTCGCCAGCAAGCAGAATATCAAGGTTTTTAGAATAATTAGTGTCTTTTTGCAGGAATCCTTTCCAGTCATCATTTTTATTCGCCAGGTAATTGGTAAGACCTGATACGTTTTTGTTGATATTGAAATATTCATGCAATTGAGGATTTCTTAAATCAACACCAATTAGTAATACTTTTTTGTTAAGGTTACTAATTGTTACTGCATTATGAAAGGCACAAAAGGATTTTCCTTCTCCCTGAATACAAGACGTAAACAGGATTATATTTCCTTTGTCTTCCTTTTTTTTGTGCAGCAAATAGCGAATATTTGAAACCAAAGTACGCGTTGCCTCTGCAATTAACGAATGAGAAGTCGCTGTATTTTCTAACTTTTCGGTGGTATTTATTTTAGGAATATGTCCCAAAATAGGAATATTGGCAATTACTTTTTGAATGTCTTCTTCGTTATGCACTTTGGTATCCAGATATAAACGAACGTATATTATCCCAAAAGGAAGCAGTAAACCAAACAGAAAAGCTCCCAGCATAAAGGATTTAGGCTGAGGAAATATGGCTGAATAATTCGTTTCTGGCGCATTTAAAGTTTTTAAGTTGGATTCCAGAATTGCTCCGTTCAAAACTGCTTCTTCCTTTTTTTGTAATAATGCTACATAGGTTTCTTCTTTCATACTAAGATTACTATTGATGTTACCCAATATTTTATCTTGCGTAGGAATGTTTTTAATTTTTGAAGCGGCAATAGTTTCCTGAGTTTTATTGACGATATTGTTTTGATTTAGAAAGTTTAAATAGCCTTCTAAAGAATTCAATATTTCTTGTTTTGAAACTCTTAACTGCGTCATTAAAGTAATATACGCCGGATTGTTTTTTTGTGCTCTCTGCAAGATTAATTCACTATCCATGAGCTTTGTATTATAATTTAAAAGCATTTGATTGACGATCGATGATTCTAAATTATAATTAGTGCCTAAAGTCTGGCCGGGTTCTCTTTTTCTGATGTCGTTAATGGCATAATTGGCAAGTGAAATTTGCTTTTCGTTGAGTAAAGAACTTTCCGTTTTCTGACTTCTGTCGGCAGTTTTTTCGGCAATATAATTGTCCATTACGGCTATTTCATTGTTTTGCAGGTATCTTTCTTTTACACTTTCAATAGAATCTTTTTCTCTGGTAAAACTTTTTATCCTTTGGTTTAAATACGTAACGGTATTGGTAAACGTTTTTTGTTTGTTGATGACAATGCTTTTATCCAGCAGAACGATAATTTCATTTAATATTTTTCGTGAGCGTACAGGGTCAGAACTGATATGATTTAGTTCGATTGTTCCTTTTGATTTTTCATCGGATAAAACAATAAGCGATGATTTCAATTCTTTTAAAGCAGCGTCTGTTGGTTCCAGATTTACCTTATATTCTTTATCAAAATAATACGATGCATTTTTCTTTGCTTTTGAGGCTAATCTAATTTTAAATGGCAAACCGAACACTGCTTCTTTTCCATCATATCCATTTACGCGGTATTTCTTTTCTGAAGCAACATCAGTTATAATAAATCCGCCTTTATCTACTTTAATTTCATACGAAACCTGCGGTAAAGAATCTCTGGAAACCGTTAGTTTTAAAACAAAGGGAACTTCGTTTACAGCATTATTTTGTGTGGTATATACTTTTTCAAAATAACTCACATTTAGTTTCAAATTCTTTACTACACCCAGCAAAAACTCGTTAGATGTAATCAATCTGATTTCGTCGTCTAAATTATCTTCGTTATTTTTTTGATCGGTACTAATGGTTATAATTTTCGTTTTGTCTTCTTGTTTTTTATCCAAAAAAATCATAGCCGAAGTCTGGTACGTTGGCGGCACTATTTTGATAAAAATGAATGCTGCACCTACGCATAAAATTAAACTAAGCAGGAACCAAGGCCAAAACTTGAGATACTTTAAAAATTCTTTTTTAAAATCCATAATTATTCAATTAATTATACAACAGTATTCATAACACATAATTTCAAGCTGTACATTACTTTATCACTGTGCAATAAGTAAAACGACGGCTAAAAGAGAAGCTGTTATACCCAAAACCTGTATAGGATCTTTGATTAAACCGCCGCTGTTTGCTTTTAGTTTATTGGGTTCTACTACAATAACATCGTTCTGCCTGATTCTGAAATTTGGGTTGTTCATCCAGGAAGCTGTGGTTAGATCAATATGAAAAACCAAACGTTTTCCGTCCACTTCCCTGATTAGTTTTATATCTGTTCGAACGGCAGAATAGGTTAAATCTTTTGCCAGTCCTATGGCGTCGAGAAGGCTGATAGATTCTTCGCTAAAAGGGATTACGCCGGGTGAATTTACTTCTCCCAAAATGGTAAATTTATTATTGAGAACTCTAACCTGCACGGTAGGATTTACTAAATAACCTTCGCCTATTAAGCGTTCTTTTATTTTTTGTTCTGCATTAGTTGGCGTTAAGCCGCCTACTTTCACTTCATTTAAAATAGGCATCATGATATTTCCCTGAGGAGTCACTAAATACCCTGATAATTTCATCATTTCTACAGAGGTTTGTCCGTTGGTAGTTCCCACATTCATATTAAAAGGCGCCGCTACCACAGGATTAAGATCTCCTACATCAATTTTTAAAATATCGTTGGGCTGTATTTTGGTCGATGTATAAACTAAAGTCGAGTTTGCATAGCTGTCTAAATCTTGTAAATACAGCATTTCTTTTTTTGTGGTACAAGACTGAAGCATTAATAAAAGCAATAAAAATATCGGAAGTAAAATTTTCTTCATGTTCATCGTAGTATATTTTAGTGTTTTTTAATTACTCTAAATTCTATTGAAATAAATCTGCTTAAGACCTATGTTCACTATGATGAAAAAAATACTGATGATCAATATTTATCCTTTATTAATGAACTATATACTGCCTAAGAGCGATACTTTTTTTAAGAAAGACAACAAATATGGCTGCCAGACCGTGAAACTTATAAATCTTATAATCTTCGTATAAAACCTCAAAAGCACGTTTTAAACTGGTACTCATGCCGCCCATTCTCATTTTCACGATATAGGCATCGATGTAACTCATATTAATTTTGTGCTTGTACAAATAGCGGAGCAAAAACTCAGTATCTGATGCTATTTTAAAATCAAGGTTGTATAAACCATGTTTATCAATTACAGCTTTTTTTAAATAAACTGTTGGATGAAGGGGCAGCCATCCTTTTTTAACTCTTTTAAGACTAAAAACGCCTCCTATTCTATCGCGGATTAAACGTTCCTCTTTATCATTGGAAACATAAATTCCGTCGCCGTAAACTCCGTCGATAGTATTATCATTTTCAAAACGAGCCGCAATTCTTGAAATCGCTTTTCGATCGTAAAACTCATCATCAGAATGCATTAAACCAATTACATCTCCTGTTGCCAGTTGAAAACCTTTGTTAATGGCATCGTACATACCTTTATCAGGTTCTGAAATATATTTAGAAATTTGATCTTTATAAGATTCTATAATCTCCTGCGTTCCATCTTTAGAATTACCATCGATAATGATGTATTCGATATCAGGGTAATTTTGTGAAAGCACACTTTGAATCGCTTTTTCAATCGTAGCTTTACGATTGTAACACACTGTAATTATGGTAATTTTCATCAGTAATTATACTTTAGGATAAAAATGTTACATAATTTCCATATAAAACTAAAACAAAAGATTTCTACTAAAAAAAGTTCTCGATGAACCGCCTCAATTGTCGTTAAAACCCCTAAAAGTCAAAGTTTTAAGTTGGAAATCATTTATATTATTTCCTTAATAAGGAAATTGTGAAAAAGAAGGCTTTGCCTGATTTAGCAATAATTGGTCAAAATATTCGATTGTAGCAGTCAAACCTTCGCGTAATTCTATTTGAGGTTTCCAGCCATTTAGTTTGTTATGAGCCAAAGAAATATCCGGCTGTCTTTGTTTGGGATCATCCTGCGGTAAACCAAGATGAATAATTTTTGATGATGAACCTGTCAGTTCAATAATGGCCTGCGCTAGTTCGAGCATCGTAAACTCGTTTGGATTTCCCAGATTTACCGGACCTAAAAAATCACGATCTGAACCCATCATTCTAATCATGCCTTCGACTAAATCATCAACATATTGAAACGAACGGGTTTGCAAACCGTCACCAAAAATGGTAATATCTTTTCCCTGTAAAGCCTGAACAATAAAGTTAGAAACCACTCTGCCGTCTGCCGGATTCATGTTTGGGCCGTAGGTATTAAAAATTCTGATGATTTTAATGGCCACTTTATTTTGATTGTGATAATCCATAAACAAAGTCTCGGCGCAGCGTTTTCCTTCATCATAACAAGAGCGAATTCCTATTGGGTTGACATGTCCCCAATAACTTTCGGTTTGCGGATGTACCAAAGGATCGCCGTAAACTTCGCTTGTACTCGCCTGCAAGACTTTTGCCTTAACGCGTTTTGCTAATCCCAATACATTGATTGCGCCCATAACCGATGTTTTTATGGTCTTTATTGGATTATACTGGTAATGTACCGGAGATGCCGGACAAGCCAAATTGTAAATCTCATCGACCTCAGCATAATAAGGTTCTGTTATGTCGTGACGCACCATTTCAAAATACGGATTATCGATTAAATCAATAATATTCGATTTGGTTCCGGTAAAGTAATTGTCGAGGCAAATTACTTCGTTCCCTTCATTCAATAATCTTTTACATAAATGTGAGCCTACAAATCCGGCTCCTCCAGTTATTAATATTCTTTTCATATTAATTCTTGTTTTTGATTAGATCAATTTTTGTTTGAATTTGAAAAAAGTAATGTGACTTAAAACGTGCCAGATAAAATCCTTCTTTTCCATCTAAAAAACCCAGCTTTAAAAAATAAGCGCCAAAAAAATAAACTGCAGGAAGTAATCCTGTATTTAGAAGTCCGTATTTAATTTTTTGGTTTAAGGATAAAAGCGTGTTTTTAGATTTTTTGATTTGTAAATATCTCTGGGCTTCCCAACTTGAATAAGCATTGTGTTTATCTATATAATGTTCCAGATTTTTAAAATCTTTATGAACGACTTTTGCTTTGATAACGCCTACTTTACCTTCGATAATAGGATGTTCATGCACTTCCATATCTAAATGGCTCCATAAATCTTCTTCGATTTTTTCGTAAGCTCCTTTTGATTTCTTAAAAAGTGCCGATTTTTGAAACCCATATCCGTACTTGAGTTTTCTTCCCATAAAATAGTTTTCAAAACGAATCGTGAAACCGTTATATGTTGGATCTTGGATTTTATGTTCTATTTCGTTGACAAATTCATCTGTAACAAATTCATCGGCATCGAGAAACAAAATCCATTCGTTAAGAAGGTTTGCGTTTTGCAATGCCCAATTGCGTTTTTTAGGGAATTTACCATTCCATTGAAATTGCAATACTTCGGCTCCCATAGCTTTTGCAATAATTATGGTATCATCAGTACTACCTGAATCGACTACAATTAGTTGGGAAAATCGCTTTAATTTATCCAGGCATGAGGGTAAATTCTGCGCTTCGTTTTTGACAGAAACGATTACGGAAATTGGAATTTTATTCAAAGCTTCTAAATTTTATTAGTTTGGAAGGATTTCCTCCTACTATGGAATTTTCCTCAACATCTTTAATAACTACGGAACGGGCGGCTACAACAGAATAATTTTCTACAGAAACTCCCGGCGCAATAAAAGCATCGGCAGCAATCCATACGCCGTTTCCTATCGTGATTGGTTTTAATAGTAGAGGAAAATCTTTTTTAGTATAATCATGGGTAGAGGCACATAGATAGGCTTTTTGTGATATTATGGTATTATCACCAATGCTGATTTTTCCCTGATTATAACAATCCACTTTAGGTCCTAAACTGGAATTTTTACCCAATTCTAAATTCCACGGAGCCCATACTTTTACGGAAGCATAAACATGTGACGACCAATCTATTTTTGCACCGAAACATTTTAGTACCAAAACTCTCCATGTTTTAAATAAACGGGAAGCAAATGGGCGAAATATAATCAGCCGGGCAAAATTCCAGATCAATCTTGAAATTTTGTTTTTTAAGCTAAAAGAATGACTATAAGTAGATAAATCCAAAACTGCGTTAATTAAGTATTTTTTTATACAAGTCGTTCATTTGATTGGCAACAGCTTTAATTTCATATTTTTCTGCCACAAGTCTTCTTCCTTTTCTGCCCATACTTTCCAGTTCATAAGCTGCTGTATTCAATACTTGCGTAATGATTTTTTCGAGATTTTGAACCGATAAATTTATCCACCAGCCGCATTCGTGTATTTCAAGATCTTCCCACGGTGTGCCTTGTGTTGTGATTACCGGAACTCCAAGAGCCAGTGCTTCTGCAATTACAATTCCGAAATTTTCGCTGTGCGTTGGCAGCACCATAACATCGGCAGATCGTAAAAAATCCCATTTTTCATTACCGTATTTTGCGCCGACAAAATTTACATTTTTGAGATCTCTGGCACTGTTGCTTAAATGCGCTATATAATTTTTATCGCCATTTCCTGCAATTTCAAGATTCCATCCATCAGTCTTACAATGACGCCAGGCTTCCAGCAGTAATTCAATTCCTTTTTTGGGATGAATTCTGGATATAAAAACCATTTTTTTTGTTCCGTAACATTCTTTAATTCCTTTGATATCGTTTAAATCAATACCATTTGGAATGATAGAAATAGGCGGTTTAAATCCTAAATACTGAATATTTAGCGCTTCCATTTCTGCAGTTGTATGTAAAAAGGCAACATCCTGAATGGCTTTTTTTTGATATAAAAACAATCCTAATCTTTTCTTCCACGGATTGTTAGCCATGATCCAAGGTTCTAACATGCCGTGTGGAGACAGGATTACTTTAATACCTATTTCCTGAGCTACTTTTTGAAAACCCCAATTTTGCGGACTCCAGATTCCGTTAATATGAACTATATCTGGTTTTTCGGCCATTAAAAAGATTCTAAACTCTTCGAGCATATCAAACCATCTCAAAATACCGCCTTCAAAAAATTTAATTCGAATACCCGGAATATCTATAGGATGAGCCGTTTTTTTTGTTGCTACTATTATTTCCATATGTTTTGATAAAGCCGTGCTTAATAATCGCATATATTCTGTAGTTCCTCCGCCGCCTTTATCAATCCCCGCAATAAAATGGATTACTTTCATACAATTTGATTTATTTCTTTGTAAATAACTTCGACAGCATCAAGGAAATATTCTGTTGTAAATTTTTGTGACTGGGTAAAAGATCTTTCAATTGTTTCCGTTTGCTGAGGCCGGCTTAATTTCAATACTTTTTCGATTGTTTTTGCGCCTTCCTCTTTCCATTGCTGCCACTGTGCAGGATCTGCCGGTTTTTTCTCAATGTAAAAAGCGGCCATTCCGCCTACTTCATTCATTGGTGCTTTATTGGTCGTGATTACCGGACATCCAGAAGCCATTGCTTCAATAATGGGCCAGCCAAAACCTTCATCTAATGACGGAAACAATAAACAAATTGCTCCGGAATAGGCATTATTAACATGTTCATCTGATAAATTGGTGATGAAATGAATATCGCTTTTGAATGGTGATTTTTTGTGCAGAAGATTTAATTCTTCTGATGGTTCTTCACCAATTAAAACCAACGGTATGTTTGTATGGTATAAGTTTCTCCAGGTTTCGTAAATCTCCAAAACACCTTGTCGGTTTTTATAATATTGATTCCCGCCAATGTGCATGATATAACCCTGAGATAAAAGTATATTGAATTTTGTTTCTAATAAATCTCTTGAAGATTCTCTTGGCAGAGAAAAAAAAGGACGGCTTAATCCATTATAACATACTTTTGAATTAGCGATTTCCCCTAAATGAAGCTGGTGTAAATCTTGTCGTGTTTTTTTTGAAATGGAAATGAAATTTTTTCCTTTTGAGAAACCTCTTCTAATATAAATTTGATACAGCTTTCCGGTAAACGATGTCGGGTTTTCAGGCACCATTCCCAATGCCGATTTTAAGGCTAAAAAATCATGGCAGTGTACAACGTGTTTTCTGTTTTTTACCAAAGGAACCCACGGCCCAAGCGCCTGATCTGCAAATACAAAAAGAGTATCTTTTGATGAATTGCGTAATTTTAGTTTTACTTCTAATGGAAATACAAAATACTGATCCACATAACCCAGCCATTTTTTAAAGGATTTCATTATGGGCAGTTTATAAAATCTTGCTTTCGGACTCCAGACTGCTACTTCATGTCCTCTTTCTTTCATTCCGTTTAGCAGCATATTGGCATAGCGAGGCATGCTTTGATGAGCTGTAAAGGAAGGATGCGTAAAAAGGACAATTTTCATCATTCTGTTTTCAAATTGATGTTTATACCAGCTAGTAATAAACCTGTGGCAAGCACGGCGCAGCCCAGCATACTTGGCTGTGCCCACTGACCTTGCATGATTAAAAACAAAGCCGTTCCGCAGAATGTTAAGGGCAATAGTTTATAGTTTCCGGGTAATTTTATAGAACTGTAAAAAAGTCCAAAGGCTAAAACTAATCTCAAAACGACAAGACCGCCGCCTAAAATAAGCCCCTGCTCGCCGCCCACACGATTTAATTCGCCTTCTGAAACTAAAAATTTTCTTTGACCTGTTAATAACTGTGCGCCCGCATTTGTTCCCATTCCTAAATTGCCTTCAAATAAAGGTGCTTTTAATAATGTTGTGATGGGTTCTGTAAATCCGTTTATAGTTCGCATTACAATAGATCCTCCTTCTTGTCCTTTTGCCGTATCAACACGGCTCATAAAAACCTGAGTTCCTAAATTAAAAATGGAGGTTGTTTTTTGTAAAACCATGAATAAAACCAAAATTACTAAAACGGTCGATATTAATCGTATTAATGATTTTACACTGGTTGTTGATCCTGCAAAAGCAAAAAATCCAACTAATAAAACGCCTAAAACTGCGGTTCTGCTCACCGTTAACGGCAAAGCAATTATTAACGCTACTGTACTGGAAATAAGTAAAAGTTTAGAACACGTTTCTTTTGAAAGCCAGAAATAAAATACAAATACCGAAACCAAAATATAATAAGCCGATAATCCTGTTGTAAACGAAAATGTTCCTGATGGCCTGAAATATCCCATTGCGCCATCAAAACCTGCACTTCCTTCTCCGCCCAAACCTGTATTGATGTAAGCAGTCTGAGGACTTGTAAACTGAAGGTAAATAATGATGGTCATTAAAATATTGGTAGCCAGCATGACACGTCCCATTTTAAGGACATCTTCTTTTTTAAATACGGCTCCAATTATAAAAATCAGCGGAAAATGAATCAGCATAATTCTTGCTCCGTAAAGACCTACAAATAGGTTTCCGTGTCCAAAAGTGAGCGTAATCGCTAAACCCAATAATGTAAAAATGGCGCTTAAAACTACATAGCCGTTTATAAATTTTACATCAAGATAAAAAGCTCTTATGATGATGAAAATAGCAATTGGGTCACGCACAATTAAAAGCGGCGTAGCCAGACTTGGCAAAATCCATTTACGGAGAGCGCCTTCAAAAACCCAAAGTAAAAAATACAGCCAAATGGCTATTTTTAAGGTTTTGTAAGATTGTTCTAAATCTTGTTCTTTTGGGGTGTCCATTTTTCTAATTGTTTACAAAATCTTTTAATGAAGAAAGTGCATCGGTCATTTCTTTTCCATAAACTGACCACGGTCTGGTTTGCGCTTTATTTTGAGCGGCAAACCCGAATTGTTCCAATATTTCCGGTTTTTCAAGTATTTGAGTAATGACTTCTTTTATGGCTTTTGAAGATCCGGCGGGGACAATCCATCCGTCTTTTCCGTGTTCTATTAAATCCGGGCCTGCGGTACGATTGGTTGTAATAACCGGAATTCCCTGCGACATGGCTTCGGTAATAACCAAACCAAAACCTTCAAAAAGAGAAGGAAAAACAAATACGTCATGTTCGTACATACACTCTAAAACCTCATCGTGAGATAATGACGGAATCCAGTTGTGTTTTTCTAATGCCTGATTTAATGCTTCGCAATTGGATACTGCTTTATGCCCCACAATTGTCAACTCAACTTTGTCTTCCATTTTTTCGACTGCATCAAATAAATAGGATATTCCTTTTCGCTGCGATAAACCTCCTATGAATAAAATTTTAAGCTTTCGATCTAAAAGAGGTTCGTAATATTTTTTTCTGGTAACTGCCGGAAAGCCGTATGGAATTACTTTTATTTCGGGCAGGTTTCCTTTATAGTTTTCTAATGTTTTTTTGGTAAAACTGCTGGCAACAAAAATTACATCTGCCAGAGCTAATTCTTCATCTTTTTTGCTCAGTTTTCCTAGTGAATCATTGAAACCTGTAAGCGTATCTGACCAAGCAGGGTTAATGTCAAATTCTTTCTGCATCAATAACCGGGCGCTTTTCCAATACCCAATTGGTAAATCGTAAATGCAGTAAAGTCCTAATTGTTTTGCTGCTTTAAATGTCGATAAAGCTCCGTCTTCGTATGCATAAACGCCTAAAAGACCTTCTTTTTTTAATTCAGCTAAATTATCAGCAACCCATTTATCATGCTTTTGATAGACTTTGTCAATACAGAAAAACCCTTTTTCGTGTGTGATTAAAAAATCTAATTTAAATTTTGAAGTCAATAAACGTGCGAATTCAAAAAAGGATCTTGATCGTGTGTAGGGCTGCCAGGTTTCGTCTAAACTTCTTCTTTTTAAATCTTTTAGTTTCGGATTATTTCCAAGCTTAAATAATAATTGTCCGGGAAATATAGCAATCGAAGTAAACAGTTTAAAAAGCTGCTGTTCTTTCAATAAACCGGTTACGAGATTTTTTGAATTGGCGTTTAAAGTTGGATGTGAAACCAATAATTTCATACTACCGAAATTGAATTGATAAACTGCGCAGCAATAGCATTTAAGTCTGAAATCTCAACGTTTTGCGGTGTTATATTCAGATTGTTTTTTTCGTATTTAATAATCTGCGGAATCACATATTGCCCTTTTGTTGGCGTCCAATTTCTTGAAACACAAATCGTATTGATTTGATGTTCTTTGTACGCTGCAAAAACACCGCTTTTTTCTGTTTGAAAATACGGAGTTGTTGATATTCCAAAATCACTGTCTCTCAAAACCTGTGATATTACTTTTTCAGATTGTACGCCTAGAATTTCATAAGTGATTTTATATTTATCTAATATGGCTGTATAATTAGTAAGTTCAGGGCCGTTTTTACCGATGAAAACAAATTTTATAGGTTTCTCAAATTGATCTGAATTACTGCTTAAATCTTTAATAAAATCTTCAAAAGGAGCTCCGTTATGAATGGTTCCAAACAGAACAAACTGGGCAAATTCTATTGGTTCTTTTTTCTCTGCTGTTAACGGAATATTACCGCAAATAGGCAAAACTTCTGCTTTGATATTTTGAGATTGAAGAAAGAACTGGTATAATTTATTTTGGGTATTTATGGAGTGTGTTTTTGTATTGTGGACTATTTTTTTGGCGATTACCTGCTGCAACTTTCCAATACATTTGTGTTTAATGGAAGATTCGGTATCAATTCCCAGCCATAATTCATGAAACATAATATGCCATTTATGATTTCCTCTAATTTTTTTTAGATAAGAAGGAAGCCAAAACGGCAATCCTTTTGGATTGAAACTATATGGAACGTATTGCAGCGAAATCCAGTCAGGTTCAAAATCTTTCAGGATTTTTTGCAGCCAAATTAAACGCTGATCGTTTGGTACAGCAACCGGAATTCGATGTACGATTACGGGAGTTTCTTCTACAACCTGAGTTTCGCTGATAAACGAAACGGCTTCGTGATCGCATAAAGATAAAATCTGTGCATCGTGGCCGGATTTTATAAGTTTACCACATAAGCGGCGGGTATAATCGCCTACTCCATCGTTACCAATTTCTGCAGAGCCGCAAATGAAGAGTATTTCCATTTCGTGATTTAATTATTGATTTTTATAGGGAGGTTTTTTAGTTTTTCGTCAATCAAATGGATGAGTGTTTTGTTATAATTGTTTTGAGGTATTTTGACGTACGATAGGTTTTTTTAACGCTTTTATCAATAAAATTGACGACGGGAAATAATCTGGGGTAATGGTTCCGGACTAAATGCAGGAATTTTTCAATTCCTTTTTTTCCGCGCCAGCTTCCGTTTATTAAATGGATTGCATACGATCTTCTGTCTAAATAAATAGAATTTCCTACCAGAATATTCGCCGGAAGAATCAGCATATTTTCTCTTAAAACCTGTTCTTTATTTTGATAGGTATAACCGTATTTTTCGGCAACCGGAGTTATTACAGAACCTATTATGACTTTTTTTAAATTCATGGTTCCGTCCTCACCAAATAGCTGCAGGTTTTTATATTGTTCTAAACAATCTTTGATATACGGATGATTGGGCACCGAGGCAAAAATTGCTCCCTGAACTGCAAAACCGGTAATTGTTTCGCCGTTTACTGGCAGATAAGAAGCGTTTAACTGTTTAAGTCCGCCTGCATCTTCAAACAAACCGGGATGTATTTCGTGTGCGCTGAAAAAGTCATAATCAAACCATGTTTCCTTAAACGGTTTCAGTATTTTAACATCAGAATCCAGATATAAACCACCTTCGGTATATAAGGCATACAGACGAATGTAATCTGCTGCAAAAGCCCATTTTTTTGCCTGAAAAGCTTCTTTTACAAAAGGAATTGAATCAAAATCAAAACTATCTTTATTCCATATTCGTAATTCAAATTCAGGCAGATGAATTTTCCATGTAGCCATACATTCTTTTATAAATGGCGTATAATCTTCACCACTAAACCAGCAAATATGAATTGTTTTTGGAATCATAATTTTTTATCCGTTTTAAAAAATTTTACACTTTATAGAATCTTCCAATAACTTTGGCTACTTTAATACCTATTAATTTTCGTGTAATTTCCCATTTAGAATGTGCCAATATGGGTTCACTGCAATATTTCCAATAAATAACATCTAAATTTCTAGGGATTTTTCCCTGCGCGGCTCTTAATAAATGGTGCGCTTTCCATGGTTTTGGACTTCCCATTCCGTGGGACATTGTCGAATCACCTTCAGAAAAACCCATTCCTTCTTTTCCAATATAACTTACAGGATCATTATAAACTTCAATCGCTGCATTTAAAGCATCCTGATCCGGTTTATCAAAAATTTGGAATCCTTCTCTTTTTAAAACCGTTGAATTATAGGATTGATTCAAAAAAATAGAATTCTCCAAACCTCCAATCGCAGGTCCCATAAGTTCCTGCATCTGAACCCATAAATTTAAAAAGGAACTGTTTTTTTTAAGAAGTCCAACAAAACCGGCGTTTACATAAATGGCATTTTTAAAGTGTAAATCGATGTGATAGTGTTTGTAATAGTTTTTCCAGCCTTGCCGCCGGGGATGAAATTCCTGCAAAGGTGAATTAACATCTTCGCAAAGTGCAACGCCGCAGTTTATCCATTGTTCGTAACACACCCATGAATCGTTTATCACAATATCGGGATCAAAATAAAACATAGCGTCTGCATCTTTTGCCGGGCCTTCCCAGAGTTCCAGCATAAAATCCGGCTTGTAGTTTGCCATATTATAGTTGGTCACTATTGGCAGAAAAATCAGTTTTATTTCCTGCACGGGAGTTAGAACAATGGCTTCTTTCCATTTGCCAATTGTTTCTTTTTCACCTTTTAAAACCCAGTTGGGTAATTTGCCCCGATAACCTACATAAATATTGCCTCTAAATCCGTTTTGATATAGTGAATTAGAAAGTGCAGCTACTCCAAAATGGTAGTGACCCTCGAAAATAGTGCAAACTGCTGCATTCATCATATAGTATTATAAATTTAAGATGCGTTTAAGTCTTCTTGTAACTCGTTTTGATTGATGTTTGATATAGGTAATGTAAAATAAATCAGAGCTTTGCACTTTATACAAACTCATCATTCGCTCTTTATCTGTCTGGCTGGAATACATTAATTCGTCGATTGATTCTGCTCCCAAACGGCCTCTGCCGGAATAATGCAAATGACTAATGGGTACATTTAAAGCGCGAAAAGAAGATTGTTTATTGACCACTATTTTAGATTCTTCAGACAATTGCGAATACCAAATTTTGTATGAGTCTGTGTTTTGTTTGTATCCGCCCTGAATGGCATGAATTAAATCTAAACTATTGGTATAATCTCCAGACCATGAACTGAGCCAATTGTATGGAGGTTTGCATAAATTGAGTAATTTCCAGTCTCCCAATAATGAAGCGATATGCAATAAGGATTGGTCGTGTTTTTTTGGAATTTCTGGATGCTGCTTGAACCATTCTACAGCGGCGTTCATATCTTCAATCATTTTTGAACTTTTTCTGACCAATATGTGTCCGGCTGTAATGGCGGAGTTTAAACTGTCTTTTCCGAAATTTTCTTTTACTTTTTCGGGCTGCAAATAATTGTGTATGCCGCAGGTTGTGTATTCTGTATCGGCGTGAACTAAATCGTGTCCGTTTGCAAATTCAAACAAACGTTCCCAATTCATTAATGCCACGATATCATTATCGGTATAAATAAATTCATCCCAATCTGAAAAGAATGCTAAAAAGCGGTACAAAAATCCCATTGGGCATTCTGTTAAAACGCTTCTCAGGTTTTTTATAAAACTTCTGGCTTCTTCTGAAAAATCTTCTACGGTTAAAAATTCAACTTCATTTAAGATATATTGAGAATTTACTTTTTCTCCTCCAAAATGAATTAGTCGAATTGGTAATGTACAGCCGCTTTTTCTAATGGAATAAATTAGGTTTTCGCTGTACCACTGACTTTTTAAATTGGCTACTAAAACAATACCTTTTTTCATCTATATCGATTTATAAGCTTAAATGCCATTTATAATTTTTCTGCCACATTTTATGACGAACAGGCCCTGTATAATGTCGAACGGCCATTTGTTTTGGGTTGAATAAATAGGAAAAATCAAATTGATCGCCTGAGTCTAAAATGAAGGTTTTAGGTGTTAAAGGCATATAGGAATTATTTTTTAGCAAATGATGGTAAACGGTTTGTTCGCTAAAATATTCGTAGGTGAAATTATAGGTTTTAAAAAAGTCTAAGGATTCTTTTATGTTCTTAAAAGCTTCATTGGCAAAAATAAAACCGGAGTTTACCTGATATATTTGTTCTGAGTTTAGGGCTTTATAACGGCTGTCTAAACATCCCCAGCTTACATCTGGCATATACCAGCCGTTTGCTTTGGGTTTTTCTGTTAGTATTAGTTTTAAAACATTGGCGTGTTCATAAAACAAAATATCTGAATCTATGAATAGTGTTGGTTTTTCTATTGGATGATTTAAATAGTAAAACAGTTTTTTTCCTAATGGATATTTTTTAGCATAATCAATTAGGTAGTTTTCATAAGGTTCTAATTCTTCTTTACATAAACCTTTTAAGGATTCTATTTCGCTCCAGTCGAGTCCTTCGGCGACTTTTAGGAAATCAAAATTGCTTTCGAGTTGGTTTATTTGTGCCTGAGTATGTGTTCCGTCTGAATAAAGTGTCCATTTAATTGGTTTTCCTACGTAGCGAATAAAGGATAAAACAGACAAGACCTGCTCGTGAAAATCATTGAATGAGGAGAAACTGGCAACCTCCATTTCAATAGTTTTTTTTTTACTGACTTGGTTTACCAAATGATATAATCCTATTGCTACTTGTCTGGCAAACTTTTTACGATTTACTCTGCCTTTTGCTATGGTTATTTTTTTGGTAAGTCCGCCTTGGCCTGGTAATTTATTCATGCTTAAATTCTATAGTTTTTAATATAGCTCGTTAATCTCTTTGTGTTCCAGCGGTTGAAACCGCTGGAAACGGATTGTGATCATCTTGTGTTCCCGCGGTTGAAACCGCGGGCTATGTTTCCAAATAATTCGCTCAAACCTATTCAAATATAGCCCGTGGTTTCAACCACGGGAAACGGGTTGTGATCATCTTGCGTTCCCGCGGTTGAAACCGCGGGCTATGTTTATAATGATTGATTGTTAATCTATTTCTTTATTCTTTATTCTTTATTCTTTATTCTTTATTCTTTATTCTTTATTCTTTAATTTATTTCTTAGCTCTAATTATTACTGAAAAACTAAATATATAATTCACTAATAATGAAAGACATTGGTTAAAAATACTGTAGTATAAAATGCCTCGAAGCTTTGTTAAATCCCAAATAAAATAAGCGAGTATAACGGTTCCTAAATTGAACGCAATTACAAATATTGGGTTTAAAAAATGTCCTCGGCTGCCTATTAAATTACCGCTCATTGCTGCAATTAATCCGATGCAATTGGATAACATAATCAAAAAAAGTTCAGATGATAATGAACTGTATGAGGCTCCTAAAAGCCATAACATTTGAGCAGGAAATAAAAATACGATCAGCATTATAAAGCCTGCAGCCAAAAAAAGGATCAACTGAAAAAATAAAAAATATCTTAAAAGGATTTCTTTATCATCTGCTAATCTTGAAAATCGGGGTAAAAATAAAGTACCTGATATCGTGGTAAAAAAAGCCATGAGTGCCGCAAATCTGCCCAACGCTCCTATACTTGCCAAATCAGTAGAGTTGCCAAAAACAGATAATATCCAAATTACGATTTGTCCTGATAGTGCATAAAATATAATATTGGGCAGGATGCGGGTTACAATTTTGAGTATCTCTTTACGAATTACGGGGTCTGGCTTTTGGTGGCTGTCTACAAACTTTTTATTGATTATTTTGAGTTTGGAATTGCCGTATATCTGCGGAATTCCTGAAGCCAAAATAAGGACGAATGTCCAGGGAAAAATAAAAATTGTTAGGATTACTAATAGCAATCGTCCGAATCCAACTCGCAATTGATTTTTTTGTAAACTCGAAATATCCTGATGTAACTTGGGTGTTATTTCTAGTAAAGAATCTGATAAGGCGGCGTAAAAAGCGGGAATCAAAGACAGAAAAATTAAAACTGCCGATAACCAGCTTGCATTGTTTTTTAATAATAAATAAATGATTATTGGGGTAGAAACGGTTAAGGCTATAAATGCAAATTTCTTTCTTAAATCTAAACCTGTTGCCAAAACTTCTCCCAGTTTTTTACGGTCTTTCCATACTTTGCCGCTCAGTGCCATGACTCCGTTTGAAATACCGGAATCTGTAAACATTACTAAAGTACCTAACATGGTATTGGCGAGCGTGTATAAGGCGTATTCGGGAACAGGCAGCATTCTGACAATTAATATCCCGGATACAAATCCGATTAATTTTAGGATTACTTCTGTACTTCCTACAATCGAAATTAATTTTATAAAATTTAGACTTTTATCGAAATGCTGGTGCTGTTTTATTTTATCTAATGACCAGTTCATTTTCTACTTTTAATTTAGCACTAAAAGAATTATTTTTTCCAATTCCTTTTACCTGAAAACCTATGGTGGCTAATTTTTTAAAATCGAGAATATTGCGGCCATCAAATAGAAAAGCAGGTTTGTACATATTGTTGTAAATGCTTTCCCAATCGTAGGTTTTAAATTCGTCCCATTCTGTTAATATAGCAATTGCATGAGCCTCGTCGAGCGAATCTGTGGCTTTTTTATAAACGAATATTTGATTTAATTTTGATTTGATTTTTTCTTCAGAAAGTCCTTTTAATTCCCATAAATAGCGCATATCTGCTTTAATTTTTTCTTCGGAAACTTTAGGATCGTAAACATGAATTTCTGCTCCGTCTTCGATTAAATGTTCCGCTACATAAATTGCTGCCGATTCTCTGGTATCGTTTGTATCTTTTTTGAAAGCCCAGCCTAAAAAGGTTATCTTTTTTCCGCTTACGGTATTAAAAAGGGAACAGATGATATTTTTGGCGAAACGGTATTTTTGATAATCATTTAGAATAATAATTTGTTCCCAATAATTAGCGACTTCCGGCAGATTAAAATAACGGCACAAATACACTAAGTTTAAAATATCTTTTTGAAAACAAGATCCTCCAAATCCTACCGAAGCTTTAAGAAACTTAGAACCAATTCTGCTATCTGTTCCAATCGCTGCGGCAACCTCATCGACATCGGCTTCGGTGGCTTCGCATAAAGCGGATAATGCGTTAATTGATGAAATTCTTTGTGCTAAAAAGGCGTTGGCCGTTAATTTTGATAATTCTGAAGACCAAACGTTTGTGGTTAAAATTTGTTTCGGCGAAAGCCAATGTGCATAAATATCAACTAAAGACTGAATGGCTTTTTGACCGCTTTCGGTTTGATTTCCTCCAATTAAAACTCGATCAGCATTAAATAAATCTTCGATGGCAGTTCCTTCAGCTAAAAATTCGGGATTAGAAAGTACTTCAAATTTTACTCCGTTTCCGGTATGATCTAAAATAGTCTGCAAAGTTTGTGCTGTTCGAACAGGAAGCGTTGATTTTTCGACTATAATTTTATCATTTTTGGCTATTCGGGCTATTTGTCTGGCGCATAATTCTACAAATTTTAAATCGGCAGCCATTCCTTTGCCTTCGCCGTATGTTTTTGTTGGCGTATTTACGGCTATAAAAATCATATCTGCAGCTTCGATTGCAGCATCAACATCGGTCGAAAAAAACAAATTACGTCCTCTTGCTTCACGAACTACATCGGCAAGTCCGGGTTCATAAACAGGAAGTTTATCTAAATTTTCTTCATTCCATGCCGAAATACGATCTGTATTTAAATCTACAACTGTTACTTTTATTTCGGGACATTTCAATGCTATTACAGACATTGTTGGTCCTCCAACATAACCGGCTCCTAAGCAGCAAATATTTTTGATTTTCATTTAAATACGTTTTTCATGAGACTTAATTCTTTTAAACACATAGAGACATAGATTTTCGGAATCTTTAAAAGGCGTTTCACTTGCATTAACAAACATAGACAGTGCAATCTTGTCATTCCGAGGAACGAGTAATCGCATTAGAGAATTGAAAAAGATTGGCGACTTGCTGTTGCGGAGTTGCTTGTGCGATTCCTCGTTCCTCGGAATGACAAACATTGAGAACTATGTGTTAGAAACTAGTTTCTTTTTGTAATCTTTTTTAAGATTCCTAAAAACTATGTTTCTATGTGTTTAAATTAATTTGCGGTATTCATTATTCGAAATAATTTAAGATCGTATAACCGCATTCTTTTAAATGCTGTTCTTTCTCCATTAGTTTTAAATCAGACTGCATCATTTCTTTTACTAATGATTCTAAATCGTATTTGCATTTCCAGCCGAGTTTCGTTCTGGCTTTTGTGGGATCGCCTACCAGTAAATCTACTTCTGTTGGTCTAAAATAATTCGCATCAACTTCTAATACTTCTTTACCAATCGGAATTTGATAGTCTGGATTGCTGCAATATTTTACAAGAGCTTTTTCGTTTATTCCTTTTCCTTTGAATTCCAGTTCAATACCAACTTCGGCAAAACTCATTCGTACAAATTCGCGAACTGTTGTGGTTTTTCCTGTAGCAATTACCCAGTCTTCCGGTTCATCGGCCTGAAGAATCATCCACATCATTTGTACATAATCTTTGGCGTGCCCCCAATCGCGCTGTGCGTCAAGGTTTCCTAAATATAATTTATCCTGAAGTCCTAAAGCAATTCGTGCCGTTGCTCTGGTAATTTTACGTGTTACAAAAGTTTCGCCGCGAATGGGTGATTCGTGATTAAATAATACCCCATTGCAGGCATACATTCCGTAAGCTTCTCTGTAATTTACCGTAATCCAATACGCGTACATTTTGGCTACGGCATAAGGCGAACGCGGATAAAATGGCGTTGTTTCAGACTGCGGAACTTCCTGTACTTTTCCGTACAATTCTGAGGTTGAGGCCTGATAAATCCTTGTCTTTTTTTCTAAGCCCAGCAAACGAACGGCATCCAGAAGTCGTAAGGTACCTAAACCATCTGCATTTCCTGTATATTCCGGAGTTTCAAATGAAACGGCTACGTGGCTCATGGCGGCCAGATTGTAGATTTCATCGGGTTGAACTTCCTGAATGATTCGGGTTAAATTAGTGCTGTCTGTCATATCCCCGTAATGCAGAATAAAATTTCTGCTTTCTACATAAGGATCTTGATATAAATGATCAATTCGGTCTGTATTAAATAAAGAAGTACGTCTTTTTAATCCGTGTACGATATAGCCTTTTTCTAATAAAAATTCACTTAAATAGGCTCCGTCTTGTCCTGTAACTCCTGTTATAAGAGCTGTTTTTTTCAATGGATTCATAATTTAATTATAAGGCACAAAGGCATTATGCTGCAAAGTCGCAAATTTTATAAAGGGTTAACGATAAAGGGGTTTGGGGTAATTTGAAGGGCAAAAGATCAGTAAACCTTTTGTTTGAAATTTTCGATGTTTTCTAAAAACCAAGTGTAGGTTTTTTGTATTCCTTCTTCGAGTTCAATTTGGTGTTTCCAGCCCATGCTGTGCATTTTAGAAACATCCATTAATTTTCGTGGTGTACCGTCGGGTTTTGTGTCGTCCCAAAGGATATCTCCAGTATGGCCTACAATTTTTTGTACCAATGCGGCCAGTTCGTTTATGGTTAAATCTTTTCCAGTTCCAATGTTATACAAATGTTCCGGAAGCTCATTTTCTAAAGCAAAAACTACTGCTTCTGCCATATCATCTACAAATAGAAATTCACGCATGGGTGTTCCTGTTCCCCACAAAATTACTACGGCATTGTTGTTTTCTTTGGCTTCGTGAAACTTACGGATCATGGCGGGTAAAACATGAGAACTGTTTAAATCAAAATTGTCGTGAGTTCCGTATAAGTTGGTTGGCATCATGCTGACAAAATCTTTTTGATATTGTCTGCGTATGGCTTCGCATAATTTTACTCCGGAGATTTTTGCTAAAGCGTACCATTCGTTAGTGGGTTCTAAAGGAGCTGTGAGCAGATATTCTTCTTTTAATGGCTGCGGCGCTAGTTTTGGATAAATACAGGAGCTTCCTAAAAAAATAAATTTATCTACTGCCAAACGATGCGCTTCATTAATAAGGTTGTTTTGAATCAGCATGTTTTCCATCAAAAAATCATACGGAAAATCATTATTCGCCTGAATTCCTCCCACTTTTGCGGCGGCATCGATAATGATATCTGGTTTTGTTTTTCTGATAAAATCCCGAACTGCTTTTTGCTTTCTTAAATCTAATTCTTTGCTGGATGCTCCAATTAGATTGGCGTAGCCTTTTGCAGTCAGCGTTCTCCAAATGGCGCTTCCCACCATTCCGTTATGTCCGGCAATATATATTATGGATTTTTTATTGATCATAGCGTAAATTTTATTTTACAGCAGCGGAGAAGCAATCGATTCTAACTGCTGATAAACTTGTTTTACTTCCTGAGAATTTTCTTTTTGCAAAACCATCAAAGCATCGGCGGTGTAAATCAAAATGCAATTTTTAACGCCGATAAAAGTGGTGTGCAATGAAGTTCCTATAACAATATTTCTGTTGGCATCGATGGGATGTCCTTTTTGAACCAAATAATCATAAACCGATTCGAAAGAACCTAAATCTGACCAGTCAAAATGAGCGGGAACAACTTTAATGTCTTTACTTCGTTCCATAACTGCATAATCAATGCTTATAGAAGGAATATTGATTGACAATTCATAGTTCAAAAACCCATTTGTATTGTTTTCCCAGGCTATTTTTGAAGCTTTGAAAACTTCGGGTTCCTGCTTTTCAAGTTCTGCCAAAAACTTTCCGGCTTTGAAACAAAAAAGTCCGCTGTTCCAGAAATAATTTTTCTTTTTAAGATACATCATCGCCGTTTCAAAATCAGGTTTTTCGTGAAATGCGATTACATTTTCATCCTCAAATTCGATATAACCGTAACCTGTTTCCGGTTTTGTGGGCTCTATGCCAAAGGTTACTAAATAATCCTGATTGGCTAATACAATGGCGTGCCATAAAGCATTATTGTATAATTCGCTGCCTTCTATAATATGGTCTGAGGGGGTTATCAATAAAATATCGTCTGGTTTTGATGCAAATGCGGCAAAGGCAATTGCTGCGGCTGTATTACGAGGGACGGCTTCTACAATATGAGTAAAATGCTTATTGAGTTTTGACATAATTGCATTCGTCATTTTGTAGTTTTCAATATTTCCAACAACTATCATTTTGGTTGAAACATTTTCGTTACGAGCCACTGTTTTTTCAAAAAGTGATTGTCCGTCAAAAAGTTCAAGATATTGTTTTGGAAGTGTTTTTCTGGAAAGAGGCCATAATCTGCTGCCAACTCCGCCAGTTAAAACTACATGAGTAATAGTGGTACTAATTGCCATTAGAATGTATTAAAATTTCTTTTTGATACACTTCATGACGAAGGTTAGTACTCGAAAAACGATGGTCGCGGGTATTAAAATACAACTCGATTCCTTTTTCTTCGCAATAAGCTCTTCCGGTAAAGTCTTTCTCTTTATATTCATCTCCTAAAATGCGCATATCAATAGTAAAAGATTTCAAAATATCTTCTAAGTCCTGCTCTGTTGCATAAGGTACAATTTCATCAACAAATTTACACGCTTTTAACTGTATGTATCTTTCGACAACAGTTTGCGTAGGTTTGTTTTTTGTTGGGCGGTCTAATGTTGGATCAGTCTGCAGGCCAACAATTAAATAATCACAATTTTGTTTCGCTTCTTCAAGCATTTTTACGTGTCCCGCATGCAGCAAGTCAAAAGCACTAAAGGTTATTCCAATTTTCATCTTTTTAATGTTTTAAATTAAATAATCAGTTTATGAATGGAGTAATGATTTGTGAAAAAGTATTGTGAACCTGTTTACTGGGGTTTTGGCGCTATTTTTTAAATTTTAAAAAATGGGTTCCCCGTGAATAGTTACATGTATACTACTCAAAAAAGAAAAAAAATAAGGGTATAAAAACTAAAAATATTGTGTTTTTTGACTGTTTTAAAAAGATTAAATCCTGTTATGCAAAACAGGAAATTAAAATCCAAAATATCAATCTGAATAAAACAATAATTTAAGATAAAATTATGATAATGAAGCTGATAAGAAATTACTTTTTTGTAACTAAATGTCCTAAATAAGGAAAAATTAGCATGAAAATCGTAAATAATTTTAGTCTCTCCAGATTAAATTTACATCCTATATTAATACTGAAATGGTACTTTAAAACAGCTTTATCTTTTAACTATTATTAACAGTTATTAAGGAAGACATTTCAGAAAAAATAAATACCAATACAACTTACCTTATTTTAAACTGATTTACAATTACTATAAATAAATCTAAGAATTATGAAGTGGTATGTAGTCTATACAAAACCGAAATGGGAAAAAAGAGCAGCAGAACAATTAACGAAGTATAACATTAATTGTTACTGCCCCGTGATTAAAAAAACACAGCAAAGATCTGATAGAAAAATAAAGGTAGAAGTACCGTTATTTAATAACTACATCTTTGTGCAAATACCTGAAAAAGATAGAAATATGGTGTTTTATTCTCCCGGTGTTGTGAGGTATTTATTTTGGTTAGGAAGACATGCAATTGTAAAAGACCAGGAAATCGAGACGATAAAAGAATGGCTTAATTGTGGAGATACTGCTAAAGAAATTTCAGTGATGCAATACCAAATAGGAGATAAAATACATTTGAATTCCGGGCCTTTTTGTGATCAGAATGCCGTTATAAAAGACATTACAAAAACGCATTATGTTTTAATTTTAGAATCTTTGGGATATGTTTTAAAAGTAAAACATAAGTAATAACATAAATAAAAACAGAGTTCTTATAGAACTCTTCTTTTTTCAAAAAAAATACTAATTACTCAATCTGAAAATTTCACTTTTTTTGATTCCTAAAATTTTAACCAGTTTATCCAGTTTTGATAATTTTAGGTCAATCATTCCATTTTCAATTTTTTCATATTTTTTTACACTTATTTCCATCTGAATGGCAACATATTCAGGAGTATGATTATTCTGCAACCGATACTCTTTTATTCTTAAGTAGTAATTTTCCATAACCTTCTTTTTTAATTATTTATTTTATCTATTTAAGCTTGCTTTCTATTTTCCAGATATCTATCTGGTTGTTTCATTAAAAAAAATCGAAACATCGAATTTGAATATGAACTCAATTGAGACCTCTAAAACTTTTGAAATTTCAATTAATTTAGACACTGTCAAATCAACATCGCCTCTTTCAATTTTGCCATAACCGCTGGTGCTCATTTTTAGTTCGGCCGCCACATATTCTCTGGTTAGATTTTTTAATTCTCTTATTTTTCTAATATTTTCGTATACACTGTATTTCATAAAACAAAAAATATAAATAATCCTTATTTTGAGATTACTATTGTACCTCAAAAAATATAATAGAGTGATAATTTGTTTTTCATTATACTTTGTAAAAAAACTACTATTTTACAATAACTGTTTAATTATTAATAAAGAATAAAGCTAAATGACCGTTTTTATTTAGTATTCTTTTTAAATCGTGGTTAAAAATATATATTGTTTTCAGTTTATAATAATAAATCTGTTCAAAGGATTTTAAAATCCGATAAAATACAATTTGCAGCCTTTTACAACTATCATATTGAGGTAAAAATGGCTGAAAAACTTCTTTAAAAATTACTTAAACCAGTATTATCAGCCGCTTTAAAACATTGATTATGTAAGATTTATAATAAGATTTTGATGTTTTTTGAAGTAATTAAAAAATATTCCTGTTAATCAGAAATTGAAGAATAAAAAAAGGTTCAGATTAAATAATCTGAACCTCTAACTGTATTTTATTTCTGTTTTTTTATTGCGTCACCAATAACTGCGGATACGGATTTGGTGTTGTATTAATTATCACCGTTGGCACGCCTACTTTTACATTTACTAATAATTTACTTAATGTAGGATTTGCTGATAATGTAGAGTTTACATAAATCGCAGACGAATCATAATATAAGTTTGACGGTTTTGCTACTACTACATTTCCTGCAACTGTTGAATTTAGAATGTAATGAAAAGTCGAATTGTACACTACAGGCGCAAACATATTAGAACTGTCGGAAAATTTACATCCTTCAATATAAGTAATCATAGCATTTAAAGTTGCCGCAGATGAAGTGTTATTGAAAAAATTAGAACTGTATATCGAAATTGAATTACTGTTGATTACGCTCGCTCCGGTATAATTACTAAAATCACAATTGGCAATTACAGGATAATTTTGTGCTCCCATATCTAAAGCAGTCTGACCTCTGTCGAACTTACAGTCTACCCAGGCATTTAAGTTATCTGGTCGGGTTGCCTTCATTGACATTGCCGTTGTACAATTTATAAACTGACTTTTGTAATACATTGTTTTATCAACATAACTCGATGTATTATAATCACCTGCGTATGGTAATAATGGTTCCTGGAAGAAACCTCTGGTACAATTAACAAAACCTAAATATTCAAAAAAGTTATTATCAAGCCCCATAATTTGATACAGGTGAATTCCGTTAGTCTGATCTCTAAAAGTGATAAACCTTAAATTTGCATAAGCAATCTGGCCAATTCCAACTCCATTTCTTTTACCCGCATATATTCCCTCGCTTCCGCCTTGGAGTGTTAAATAGGCCAAAACAAAATTAGTATCAGTTCCTGTGTCTAATGTAATTAAAGGGAAATCATCTTTTAAACCTACAATTACTGTTTTTCCTGTTCCTTTTCCTATTATACCGTGATTTCCATCAAGATGAACATTTAAAGTACCACCTATATAGAATATTCCTTCCGGTAATTCGGCAATTCCTTTTGTATCAATAAGATTTTGAATATAGGCTCTTTGATCTGCTTTTCCGGTTCTTTCTGTTTTCCAGTTTGGTCCCAATGGATCTGGCAGTGTTTCCCAGGCTGTTCTTGCCCAAGCTGTATATTTTGTACCTAAAATAGTATTGCTAATGGCTGATACAACTGCTGTATTTGTAATCGTGCTGGTTTGCTCTGTTCCGTTATATTTTACAGCATTGCTTTTGTCTAAATTCCCCAGTAAATCAAAACCTGTTACAGTTCCGTTTCCTCTTTTGTATGCTCCTTCTCCATCGATTAAAAACATATTCGTTCTGGCCGAAATCACATCATTTGTGGTTCGCAGATATTTATTTAAGAAGAAAACATTTTGAGCATCAATATCATAAGATCCTGTTTGAACAGCAGAATAAGCATTACCTCCTCCAAAATCGGTAATCTTTAAATTACCCATATTTTTAGCCGTAAACATTGCTTTTGTGCCTTGTCCGTTTAAGTTCCATCCTTCACTGTCAACCCCAACAAAAGTAGCCGATTGTAATCCGGCGATATCTGTTGCGTCGCCAGCAGGAGTTAAATAATTAGAATGCAGATTTACATTACCATAACTTGGCGTTGTGGTATTTCCTTTCATGATTAATTGATTGGAAATAGACTGCGCCTGATGTTTTATAATCTTATTGTTTCTGAAATAACCAGATGCACTACAGTCAAACTTAATTTGTCCGCCAATATTGATCAGCTCATTATTATCTAATTGAGCTCCGCTTCCATTAATGTAAACATATCTTAAAGTTTTAAGAACGCAATTTGTTATAGGCGCGCCCGGTTCAAAAGTAACCGTGCGATCTACAAATGAAAGTTGTTCAATATGTACATTGGTACTTCCGGCAGCGATTTTAATACTCGATACTTTAGATAATGTAGGATGTCCGTATAATCTTTGATTGCTTTTCATCACAAGATCAACTCCAGAGTAATCTCCTTTTTCTAAACGTACAGCACCGTATTGATCTAAAGCAGCCTGCAGCGTTCCTTTTTGCGCAAGCGGCAGTAAATGAGCTTCAAAATATTTAATTTCTTCTATTTGATTGTTTACGCCTGTTGGTGGTTCCGGTACGGTAACCGGAGCTTCTTCAAGAGCATATTGATAGTTTTGCGAAAAAACTGCTGTTGATAAGAGTAAAAAAAATACTAACTTTTTCATTGTCCCGATATAATATAGGAATTTGTGCCTGTTTTTCTAAGAAATCCAAATCTTACGTTTCCAGATGCGCTGGTAAACTTCGCACTTCCATTTGCAGTATAGTTAATAGTTACGCCAGAAGATGCTTGTATCGTTAATACCGCACCATTATGAGCTTCTAAATTAATAGTATCGCCTGTCAGCATACTCGTAAAATTAGATGTTAATGTTAATGTAGATGTTGCGGTACATTCTATTGTATTATTTACATCTGTAGTAGTAATGTTTCTGGAAGAGGTAAACGGAATAATTGCCGCTCTTGGTGTTGTAGTAGCTGTACCTACCAGTCTTTCGGCTGTTTTTGCATGTAATGCATAAGGAACACTCAAAAGCTGTGTAGTTCCCATAATGTTATAATTAGCTCCTCCGCTTACATCAACTTGTGTCTCTATAAAGTATGGGCCTTTTTCCCATGCAATTGCACTAAAAGTACCCGTAGTAATATTTCCTGTTCCTATTTCAAGAGAAACCAAACCATTGTTATTGGTAGTCGCAGAATGTGTTTCCTGATACACAATAGTTCCCGCTGCACTGCCTTGATGTACAATAACTCTTAGGCTTATTCGCGAGTTGCCAACCAAGTCATTATTCTGTGATCGAATAATAGCCTGATAACTCATTTTTTCTGGTGATTGTGCATATAACTTAAGCGTAACAGTCACAAATAATACTAGTATGGTAAGCGCAGATTTCATTGTCTTATTCTTTATTTTTTTAATATTTTAAATGATTCCAAAATTTTGCCGTCTACATATACCACAAGTATATAAAGAGAAGGAGTTAGGTTATTTAAACTAACCTGAGTTTCGGTTTGATTAATTTTGTTTTGTTTTAATAGTCGGCCCTGAATGTCATAAAGTCTGTACAATCGGTCTTTACTTTCTAACTCTGGTGCTTTCAGGCTTACATTAACAAAATCTGCTGCCGGATTTGGGAAAACTAATATGGATACTTCAGGCACCTCAACTTCCGGATTATCCAAAGTTTCATCTGATTCTTGCTGTTGTATTCCCTGAGCTACGTTATAACCTGTTCCAATGTAGGTATAGAATACTTGTCCAATTGAATATGTTACAGATCCTGAACTTCCGGTTGCGTTACTTCCGGATGGAATTATAGTTTCCATGGTATCATTTACCGGCGTATTTTGACTAATCCCTTTAAAAGGAATAAACGCCATCATAATTATGAGTAGGTTTAGGTTTTTTATATTTAAATACTTCACAGTGCTATAGGCCTTATAATTTATGCTGCAAAAATATTTATTAGCAAAATAAAATCGATATAACGAATTTTATTTCCGATAAACTACACAAAATGTAGTATTTTAATGACTATTTACCTACATCAAAAAAAATGTTTTTCTATAAATTAATGCGATTATTTAAAAAAAAATAGCTGCCAATATAACTTAAATAATAGTTCCAAAAATTAAATATTTAACGCTAGTATAAACTGGTTGATACTTAATTACAACGACAATTTATTTGACTAAATTATATCGCTAAATCCTTTTTATTTAATCTTTAATTATGAGGTGTCTTTATAAAAAAATCTGTATTAAATTAACAGTTATCTTATTGAATACAAGATATTTACAAGCAACAAAGCTAAATATTTTTCTCCTACAAATTGTTATCAAAATAAAGTTTTTCCTTACAAAGGAAAAATTGGTCTGAATAAGGAATTATTGACTTTTAAAAATATGTCCGCAGATAATTTAGACTGTAATTTTATCTCGAAAAAAGCTCCTGTTATTTGATGAGAAAACTGCAGACCTAAAACTGATTTAAAAACGTAGGTCAGTTTAAAAAAAATGTCCCAAATAATTTAAAATATGCAATTCATCGAGAATAATGGCTTTATACAGAAAATGCAAGTATTAGTAAAAAAAAATTACTTTTTTTGATTAACATATTGATTACTAGGACATAAATATAATTTCAATAAATGCCAAATCAATGATTAAAAACTACTTATAACCTTTCATTACTTTATTAACGAAGAAGACCATTGTAAATAAAAAATGCAGTCATTTTTAGTAATGACATGTAAACCCGGATGTAAGTCGCGTTTTTCTTTAGTTTCCCATTAATTGAATCTTATTATTTGTTCCACTCTAATTTTAATACAATTAAAATGAAAAGAGCTAACAACAATGATTTAGCCAACGACAGAAGTTGGACCAAAATGTCGTATCCTAAAAATACGTTACCGGAGATTTTTGCAGAACAGGCTGTTTTATCTTCCAATTCAATAGCACTTGAATCTGGAGAAGAACAGGTTACCTACGCAGCGTTAGTAAAAATGACAAACCAGCTGGCGAATTACTTTTTGGCGCAGGGTTTATCTTCCGGACAGATTGTTGCTGTATCAATGGAGCGAACTCCTAATTTAGTGGCTTCACTTTTGGCTATTTTACAATGCGGCGCGGCCTATTTACCATTAGATCCAAAATTTCCGGCGGTACGTTTAGAATTTATGCTTGAAGATTCTGGAGCCAGTTTTTTGCTGACTACAAAATCACTTACTAATTCATTGCCCGCTTATTCTAAAACGATAGTAATTGAAGACGTTTTAACTACATTGGATCAATATCCTGCTGTTCCTGTTTCAACTTCTGTTTCTTATGATGCAGCGGCGTATATCATGTATACTTCAGGATCTACCGGAAAACCGAAAGGCGTTACAGTTACGCATAAAAATCTAATAAACTTCCTGTTCAGTATGGCAATTGAACCGGGTATACATATACAAGACAGATTATTATCGATCACCACAATTTCTTTTGATATTGCGGGTCTTGAATTATTTCTGCCGCTAATAAAAGGTGCGACAGTCGTTTTTGCCGATTATGAAACGACTCGTGACGGGCATCTTTTACTTGATCTTTTACAAAAAAAAGAAATTACAATATTACAAGCTACACCTACTACATGGCAATCGCTGCTTGATTCCGGATGGGAAACACCGCTGGCTTTAAAAGCGTTATGCGGCGGTGAAGCTATGCCTTTAAACTTAGCGCGACAATTAACATCAAAATGTGATTCACTTTGGAATATGTATGGCCCAACTGAAACCACAGTTTGGTCAGCAGTAAAACAAATTCAGGCAGATGATGAACTAATTACCATTGGATTTCCAATTGCCAATACACAAATTTATTTATTAGATGAAGAAAGAAAAGCCGTCGAACCCGGAACAATTGGAGAAATTGTAATTGGCGGAGACGGAGTAGCAAAAGGGTACTGGAATCGTCCTGAACTTACCGCTGAAAAATTTATTCCCGATCCGTTTTCTGCAGAACCAAATGCTATTCTGTACCGCACCGGAGACTTGGGGAAATTACTGCCAAATGGAGAATTTCAATGTTTAGGCCGTATCGATCATCAGGTAAAAATAAGAGGGCATCGCATTGAATTAGGCGAAATAGAAGCCGCTCTAAATAGTATTCCTGAAATAAAACAATCTGCCGTAATCGTCAGCAATTATTTTGGTAATGAAGATAAACTTGTGGCTTATTTAAAATCTGGTACTGAATTACAAGATGAAAAACTAATTCATGAGGCACTTTCAAAAGTTTTGCCCGAAATATTATTACCGTCTAAATACATTTGGGTAGACGAATTTCCGATTACTCCAAATGGAAAAGTGGATAAAAAAAACCTGCCCGTTCCTGAACACAACAGACCAGATTCTGCACCGCCATTCAAGAAACCAAATACGCAGTTAGAAAAAGATATTGTAAAAATTTGGAGCGAGGAATTGCAAATAGCAAGTATTGGTATCGATGATGATTTTTTTGATATGGGCGGAAGTTCTGTATTGGCACAAAAAGTAACGTCTTTAATGAGACAGCAATTAGAACTGGATATTTCTGTTTCAAAAATCTACATTCATCCTACTATTAGAGAACTTGCCAGTACTTTAGAAGAAAACAATACCAAAGAAGATTCATTTGCCTTTAAACAAACAGACAAACAAAACTCTAACGGAGATATTGCCGTAATCGGAATGGCCGGAAGATTTCCAGGTTCTGATACTATAGAAGAATTATGGGAAATTCTAAAAGAGGGAAAAGAAACCATTTCCTTATTTACCAAAGAAGAATTAGATCCAAGTTTACCCGAAAGTCTTCGTAAAGATCCATTTTATATAGGCGCAAGAGGAATTTTACCTTCAGCTAAAACATTTGATGCTCATTTCTTCGGACTAAATCCGCAGCTTGCCGCCGCTATGGATCCTCAAATACGCGTGTTTATGGAAATTTCGTTTGAAGCTCTGGAACAAGCAGGACATCTTCCGAAACATTATAAAGGAAGCATCGCCGTATATTCTGGAAGTGAAATCAATACGTATTACGAACATAATATATTTAACAACCAAGAGCTGAAAAGTTCTGTAGGCGAATTACAAATCTATACCGTAAACGGAAAAGATTTTATTGCGCCGCGAACTTCTTATCATTTAAATTTAAAAGGGCCATCGGTTAGTGTACATTCTGCCTGTTCTACTTCATTATTAGCCGTAGCCGAAGCCGTAAAAGCCATAAGAACCGGCATGTGCGATATAGCGCTTGCAGGAGGATCGAGCGTAACTTGTCCTATAAATAGCGGACACCTTTATGATGACGGATTTATCAAAAGCCCTGACGGATCGACAAGATCATTTGATGTATCTGGAAAAGGTACTGTTTTTAGTGACGGTGCCGGAGTTGTTGTGCTAAAAAGATTGGAAGAAGCAGAAAAAGATGGCGATATTATATACGGCGTAATTAAAGGCGTTGGCGTAAATAATGACGGCGGAGACAAAGGCAGTTTTATGGCGCCAAGTCCGCGTGGTCAGGCCGGAGCGATTATAAATGCTTTTAATGATGCCCAAATTGCGCCTTCATCAATCAGTTATATGGAAGCGCACGGAACTGCAACTCCCGTAGGAGATCCAATAGAAATTGAAGGACTTAAAATAGCCTATGGCAAACAGGAAAAAAACAATTATTGCGCGTTAGGTTCTATAAAAAGCAATATGGGACATACTACAGCGGCTGCCGGAGTTGCGGGTTTAATGAAAGTATTATTAGCCATGCGCCACAAACAGATTCCGCCTATGGTTAATTTCAACGAACCCAATCCAAATATAGATTTTGCGAACAGTCCTTTTTATATCAACAATAAATTAATTGAATGGGAAACGGATAGCATAAGAAGAGCCGGAGTGAGTTCTTTTGGAATTGGCAGCACAAACGTTCATGCTATTGTCGAAGAATATACAGCAGAACCTTTACCTTCTTCTGGCGGACGTCCGCTTCAATTATTGATGTGGTCTGCAAAAAGCCAAAACAGTTTATTAGGTTACGAAAATGCTTTGGGTCATTTTATTGATAAATCAAGAAATATTCCTTTAGCAGACATTGCTTATTCATTAA
Organism: Flavobacterium sp. FG68; assembly: GCF_057808895.1. Classification (NCBI taxonomy): domain Bacteria; kingdom Pseudomonadati; phylum Bacteroidota; class Flavobacteriia; order Flavobacteriales; family Flavobacteriaceae; genus Flavobacterium; species Flavobacterium sp. FG68. The sequence goes on along the minus strand of NZ_JBMDIY010000010.1, from coordinate 15,495 downwards.
ATATTACGAGAGACGATTTTAACCAACGCAGCTTTTTAGTAACAAATTCTACAGAGGATGCTGTCGAAAAATTAATTTCTTTAAAAGCAAAAAGTACTAAATCTTCTATATTAAAAAGTGTGCCGAGTGAAATGGGATTTCTGTTTCCGGGACAAGGAGCGCAGTATCTGCAAATGGGAAAAACACTTTATGATAACGAAAAAGTATATCGTGAAGCTGTAGATAAATGTGCAGCATTATTAATGGAGGATTTAAAATTAGATATTCGCGAAATCCTCTATCCCGAAACTAATTCTGCTGAGGCCGAAGCACGTTTAAAAGATACACGCTTAACGCAGCCCAGTTTATTTGTAACAGAATATGCACTGGCTCAGTTATGGACGAGCTGGGGAATTAAACCCACTTTTCTTTGCGGTCATAGTATTGGTGAATTTGCAGCAGCACATTTAGCCGGAATTATGAGTTTAAAAGATGCCTTGCATATTGTCGCGATTCGAGGAAAATTGATAAGCGAACTTCCCGGCGGATCAATGTTAGCGGTACGCGTTCCTGTAGAAAAACTATATGAACTTATTCCTGATACACTTTCGGTTGCAGCCATAAATTCAAGTCAGTTTTGTGTGGCTTCGGGTACTAAAGAAGATATTGCCTTATTTAATCAGGCACTTGATGCCCAGGATATTCCAAACAAACTGCTTCTTACCAGTCATGCTTTTCACTCTTTTATGATGGAACCTATTTTGGATTCTTTTAAAGATGAAATAGAAAAAATAAAATTAAGTATTCCGAGGCTTCCTATTATTTCAACAGCAACCGGAACCTGGCTTACAGATACAGAAGCCACAAGTTCAAGTTATTGGGTTAGCCATTTAAAAAATACAGTACGCTTTGCAGATGCAATGGATACTGCATTTGAATTAGAAGATTATATTTTATTAGAAGTTGGTCCGGGTCAAACCCTTATTACGCTGGCACGTCAGCAGGCGGCCGGCAAAGTTATACCTGCTTTTTCGAGCATCAATTTTCCTAAAGAAGAACAAGACAATGAATATTCGACCTTATTAAATACTGTTGGTGAACTGTGGGCTAAAGGAATAAATCCAGATTGGAAATCTTTTTACAATGAACAGCAAAGACAAAAAATAGAATTACCTGGTTATGTTTTTGACCGAAAACCGTGTTGGATTGAGCCTTTAAATGTTATTGAAACCATAGTTGAAAGAAATACAGTTTCAGAAATAATTCCGAATATTTCTGAAGAAACGGAAAGCATTTCTGCTACAGCAAAAGAATCAAGAAAGGAATCTATATCAGTTAGAATTTCAGAAATCATAACAGAAGCATCGGGAATAACTTATGATCCTGATTCGGCTTCCAATACTTTCTTAGAATTAGGATTGGATTCTTTATCGCTCACTCAATTATCCGGAAGACTGAAAAAAGAATTTGATCTGCCTATCACTTTTAGACAACTCAACGAAGGATATCCTACTCCAGCGCTTTTGGCAGATTATATAGATTTAAATCTTCCTGAAGAAGCTGAAAGTGAGATTAAAGAAAATGAAATTGTTTCTAATGAAATTCAGCCTTCTATGTTAACAAATGAAGCTCCATTATCTGTAAATCAAAATCAAACTTCATTAGAGCAAATTATACAGCAAATTCAGCTTTTGAGCCAAAAAGTAGATCAACTGCAAGGATTACAGCATTCATCTGCAAACGGAAATACTTCATTCGTCAATTTAAAAGTAAAACATTTTGATGCTCTTACATTTAATCATGAAAATCGAGTCGGGACAAACGGATCAAATGGCGTTCATAAAAAAGAAAAAGCTTTTGACCTTTCCAAAATAAACGGACATCTTTTCATTGAAACTAATGCTGAAGAAAAGAAATATACCATAATGGCAAACGAACCACCTATTCACGGCAGTAAACTGGGACGGGACGAAAACGGAAATCCGGCATGGTTTATTGAAGACCCTGTTCAAAAAGGAAAGTTCAACAAAACAATGTTATTAGAGTCAGATAAACATAATTAATAATTCAGATTGTCAATTTAAAAACTGTGCAATTACTTTTAAAAATAGAATTATGATAACAATGAAAAATAAATCTCAAATAAAAACTGAAACTGAAGTTCAATTTAATCCGTTTTTACCTGAAATTGAAAGAGTAATTCAAACCACAAATTCACAGCAGGAAATATGGTCAGATTGTATTTTTGGAGGCAGTGATGCTAATAAAGCGTACAACTTGTCTGTTTCTATTAAATTGAAAGGCAACTTAATAATAGACACATTTGAGCAGGCCGTAAAAACATTAATTCAGCGTCATGAAGGCTTGAGATCTGCTTTTAGTCCAGACGGACGCTATATGTGTATTTACAGCGATATTGATTTTAAAATTTCACATAATAATTTTTCAGACCTTGATACAGCTGAAAAAGAACTTACAATAGAAACTTTGGTTAAAGAAGAAGTAAATGGACTTTTTGATCTTGTTAACGGCCCGTTATTCAGAATTAATTTGATTAAAATTGATGAATTTGAATATCTGGTAACCTTAACCATTCATCATATTGTTGGAGACGGACTAAGTGTCGATATTATATTAGAAGAACTTAGTATGCTTTATTCTGCTTATGTTGAAAATAAAAAACCAAACCTGCCAAATCCGGAACGTTTTAGTGAATATGCCGAAAAAGCAAATTCATTTATGGAAACAAATGAATACAAACAGCAGGAAAATTTTTGGCTTACTATTTATAAAGAATCGACTCCTACAATCGAATTACCGCTGGATTATCCAAGACCTTCTTTGCGAACTTATAATAGTAATCGTATTGATTTTCCTTATGATAATACGATGACCGATTCTTTAAAAAATATAGGAATAAGTGCTAATTGCAGTTTAGTGACTACGCTGCTTGCCGCATTTGAAGTTTTTTTATACAAAATCACGGGTCAAAATGATTTAGTTGTTGGGTTTCCTTCTTCGGGAAATACATTATACAATATGAAACAATTGGTTGGAGATTGTGCGAATTTGCTTCCTTTGCGCAGTAAAATTAATCCTGATATTACTTTTTTAGAATACCTAAAGCAAAGAAATTCTGAGTTATTTGATGCTTACGAAAATCAACAGGTAAGTTTTGGACATCTGCTTAAGAGTTTGACTATTGCGAGAGATTCTTCCAGAATTCCTTTGGTACCAGCCGTATTAACAGCTGATATGGGAAGGGATATAGAAAGTGATTTTTCATTTGCAGGTCTTTCTCATGAACTTAAAGTTAATCCTAGAGGATATGCAACTTTTGAGATTCAGCTTCATATTTTTAGAACTAAAAACGGGCCAGTATTTCAATGGTCGTATAATACTACTTTGTTCAAGCCGGAAACGATCAATCAAATGATGCAAACCTTTGAAGATATCATCCATAAATTAATAACTGGTGCAGATAAGCCTTTATCAGACATCCTTGGAAGTCATTATTTAGCTGATTATGAAGCTCTGAATAATACTGAAGTATCTTATCCGGATGTTTCCTTATCCGAGTTATTAAAAAAACAAGCCGAACTTACGCCAAACAATATTGCCTTAGAATTTCATGAAACAAAAACTACTTATCTTGAATTACACCAAAAAGTAAATCAATTAGCCCATTATTTAAAAGCACAAGGCGTTCAGTCCGGAGATATTATTGCGGTTTCTGTTTCGCGCAGTCCGGAACTGCTTTATACTTTGTTAGCCATAATGCAGTGCGGTGCGGCTTATCTTCCACTCGATCCTGAATATCCAAAAGGACGTTTGGAATTTATGCTGAATGATTCTGGAGCAAAAGTTTTATTGACCAGTAAAACATTATTTGCATCCTTACCATCATGGCCGCTTACACTTTTTATAGAAGATGCTATGGAATCCTTAAACCATTATGATGCATCACCATTGTCTTCTGTTGTGAGTCCGGATAATATGGCGTATATCCTTTACACCTCTGGATCAACAGGAAATCCAAAAGGCGTTCCTATTACGCATAAAAACTTAGTTAATTTACTTTGCAGTATGGCTTTAGAACCCGGTATTAGTGAAAACGACAGATTATTGTCGATTACTACTATATCTTTTGACATTGCGGGTCTGGAACTATATTTGCCGCTCCTTAAAGGCGCAACCTTAATATTTGCAGATCAGGAAACTGCGAGAGATGGACGACTTTTACTTGAATTAGTAAAAAAGGGAAATATCAGTTTTCTGCAAGCTACTCCCACAACATGGTCGATGCTTTTAGATTCTGGCTGGGATGAACCTTTATCGCTTAAGGCTTTATGCGGCGGTGAGGCAATGCCTGCAGATCTTGCCAAAGAACTTACAAGTAAATGTAATACGCTGTGGAATGTTTATGGACCAACGGAAACCACTATATATTCGGCTGTAAAACAGGTAAAAGCTGATGATACTTTAATCACTATTGGTAAGCCTATTGCCAATACACAACTTTATATCATTGATGAACAAGGGCAGCTTGTCGCTCCGGGAAAAGTTGGTGAAATTGCCATTGGCGGTGATGGTGTTGCAAAAGGCTATTGGAACAGACCTGAACTTACATCAGAAAAATTTATTAAAAATAGTTTTTCTATTAATAAAGAAAACATCATTTACCGTACAGGTGATTTAGGAAGATTACTTCAAACCAATGAAATCGAATGTTTAGGTCGTCTGGATCAACAGGTTAAAATTAGAGGACAACGTATTGAACCCGGTGAGGTAGAACACGCATTGCTGCAGCTTGACGGTGTAAAAAATGCTGTTGTATTGGCTAATGAAAACTTTCTTATAGCTCATGTTGTTCCTGATTCCAGTATAGAGGACGCAGAAATTAAAATTCCTTTATGGCGCGAAACTTTGGCCACTCGCCTGCCTGCACAATTAATGCCGCATGATTTTAATCTATTGGAGAAAATACCAACAACACTTAACGGCAAAATTGATCGCAAAGCATTATCACAATATAAAACAAGCAAAATAATTGAATATACTGCTCCACGCACAGAGGAAGAAAGTATTGTAGCGGCTATTTGGAAAGAAAGCCTTGGTTTAGAAAATATCGATATTTTTAGTGATTTCTTCGAAATGGGCGGACATTCTATTAAGGGAGTAAAAGTCATGATCGAAATAGAGAAATATACCGGAAAACGAATTCCGCTATCAGCATTATTTAAATATTCGACTGTTGAGAAATTTGCCAAACTTTTGAATACGGGTACCGAAATTTATTCTGATTGTTTAGTTCCAATAAGCCCAAGCGGACATAAAGTGCCTCTTTTTATTATTCACGGTGCCGGACTTAATGTTTTAAATTTTGTCAATTTGAGTAAACATTTTGATGAAGATCAGCCTATTTATGCCATTCAGGGTATTAAGCCTAAAGGTTTTGACGGATGGTACGAATCCATTGAAGCTATGGCTGCGCATTATATTGATGCTATTATAAAAGTAAACCCAAAAGGGCCTTATGCTTTGGCAGGCTTTTCTTTTGGCGGAATTGTAGCTTTCGAAATGACCCGTCAATTAAAGGAACAAGGACGAAAAGTAAGCTTAACGGCATTACTGGACTCTTATGTGGATTCTTCTTATTATTATGGAAGTTACAGACGCAAACAACTCGTTAGATACTTTGATATTACACACAGAAGATTAGACTTTTTAAAGGAAATGTTATTGAGCTGGAAAGCTTTTAAAATGCGTATTAATGGCAAAAAAGAATATATCCTGAAAAGGCATTTTGGTAAAAAAGATGAAATGACCGAACAGGAAGAACTGGCGCTAAAAGAATTTATTGAAGCTGACAGCATGGTTAAAAAAATTGTGGATCGTTACCACCTTAAACCGCAAAACTTTGAAGTTGATTTATTTCGCTCTAAAGATGACATTAATTACAGACTTGACCCAACACATCTTGGCTGGAAAAAAGCTGCGCTGGGAGGCGTAACCATTCATAATATCTCTGGGAATCATTTAGACATTGTAGCCCCGCCGAATGATGTATTTTTAGCGAGATTACTTCAAGAAATCTTAGATGAAAAAAATGAAAACATCTAAGCTCTTTATCTCTTTTTCTGATATAAAGGGCGTTACTTTGGTTTCTGGTAAAGAATATTCTTTAGATACTAGTGATATTATCATATATAGTATTTATCTGCCCAGTTTCATTGAGCTTAAATCTAATTTATCGCAGTTTCTAAATTCTCCTGAACTCAAAAAAGCAAAACGCTTTTATAAGGAAATTGACCGGGACCGATTCATTATATACAGATCGATTTTAAAACTTATTCTAGGAGCTTACACTAAATCAGATATAAAAAATATTCATCTTGATTATGACTTTAATAAAAAACCATATCTAGCCTCACACCCGTGGCTGCACTTCAATATCTCGCATTCGGAAGATTATGCGGCGATAGCGGTTTCACATAAAAAAGTGGGGCTGGATATTGAATTTTTATCTAAAGATTTTAAATTCACAAACCTGCTTCCGGATATCTTTGATGATCACGAAAGATTATTGATTCAGAATGCTGATGATAAAAAAACCACTTTTTATACGTTATGGACACGGAAAGAAGCCTTTGTAAAAGCTTTAGGAAAAGGAATTGATGAGGATTTCAAATATATTCCCTGCACAGACGGACAGCATAATTTAGAATTTAAACTCGTAAAAAACACGCAGAACTGGCAGGTATATAGTTTTGATTTTGCCGAGCAGTATCTGGGCGCAGTTTCCTATGAAGGGCTTCCAACAACTTCAGACAATTTGTTATTATATATGATTCCTGATAGTATGGAAAATTTACTGGAAATGACCCAAAAAAGAAATTACTAATATTCTGTTTTAATATTTTCTGCAGTTTTATAAGATTTGAAAAACTTATAAGCTCTTTTTTCTGCATAAGAATAAGTTGAGTTTCGCAGCGGAAAAGCGCAGTGTCCGCCATACTTTGGCGTTTCCAGATAAACATATTCGCTTTCTTGCGCTATGGCTCTTGGATAACATCTTTCACCTAAAAATGGATCATCAAGAGAATTAATAATCAAAACCGGAGTAGTAATATTTTTAAGCGAAAATTCAGGAGAAACCTGCTGATAATAATCGTCACGGCTTGCAAAACCATGCAGCGGTGCAGTAAAATACTGATCAACCTCATCAAAAGAAGTAATTTTATCAATTTGATCACGGTTTATAAAATCAGGAAATTGCGCCGCTTTGTATTTTAGTTTTTTCTTAATATCGATTGTAAAGTTCTTTAAATACACTCTGTTAAAGCCTTGTTTCAATATCTCGGCACTTGTTGCAATATGCGTTGGCACAGAAATAGAAACTCCGGCTTTTATACGTTCATCGATTTTTGTCCATCCAAAATAATTCAGAAGCTGAACTCCTCCCATTGAATATCCAATCATATAAACATCTTCGAATCCTTTTCGTAAAACAAACTGAACTACCTCATCCAGATCATCAACTGCTCCGTGATGGTACAATCTTGGCAAACGGTTCATTTCTCCTCCGCAAGTGCGATTATTCCATGCAAAAACAGAAAAACCTTTCTGCTGAAAATAAGCCGCGCAGCTATTATTATAAGTTCTTCGGGAATCCCCTTCTAAACCATGACACAGGATTACTGCTTTTTTGGGATCATTTATAATAAAATCAATATTGATAAAATCTCCGTCCTTCAACTCCAGTTTTTCTCTTGTATATCCTGGAACATCAAACTTTTTAAACAACGCAGCATAAATAGTCGAAACGTGCCTGTTACGATGAATAATAGAAGGAAAATTATATTCTGATTGTTCAATTACCGGCATGATTAAAAGTTTTTGAGTGGTTATACAAATCTAAGAAATGTATCAATATGTAATTAAAAACTTTCTTTTTTTATTTTATTAAAATGAAAAAATATTAAAAGAAATATAACGGAAACAATCTCGTGTTTACAAGTATTAAAAAAATAAAAAACACTCGATTTGAGTGTTGATTTTTGTGAATTTAAGTTATCAAATCCAAACTTTTTAAATTTTATCAATTTCATTTTGAGCAACTTAAAATAAACGATCGTAAATCATCGCTAAATAATTTTCCGGTATTTCCTAAATACAACATATGCCCGGATTCGTATTCTTTAAAAATAACTCTGTCTGCAGAAAATTTTGCTTTTTCGGTCGTTTTTTTAGCATAACCTACCGGAGTAGCTAAATCATAACTTCCTCCCGCTATGAATACTTTTAGTTTTGGAGTTCTTCGTAAAACAACATTTAAATCGTCGGTAAAATCAGGGCCTTCTTTAGTTTCTTTTCGTGACCATTGCCATTGAAACGAAATATTTTTCCAATCAATAGTTCTATACGGATCCTGAATGTCAATGTTTAATTTTGAAGCTAATAATTCTCTAAATGCGGCAGTATATCCGGGAACATATCTCGCCATTGAAGGATCGTCTGCAACCGGATCATTACCAGAATGCTCCAGCGGAAGATTGTATCTTGTATCGTATAATCCAATTTGTAAATTTTCTTTCGACAAAAGACTGTCTGCGAAAATTTTGGGAGCTATTTCAAGAGTTGATGAAAAAAAATCTTTAGACAATCCTGTGTATTTGCAAAGTTTTTCAACTATAACATTTCTTTCTTCTACCGAAAGTTTTTGCTGATTGTCCAGTAAAAGTGCATTCAAATACTCTTTTTCTGCAAATGCTGAAACTTCCTTTTGAAATTCTCCGTAAGATAACGTTTTGTCTATTTTATTATAATACCAGGCTGTTTTTGCTAAAGTCGGAAGTAATGATACTGCTCTTTCTAATTTTGCATCTGTTGTTAACTTTTTTAAAGGCGATTCCAGTGTAGTTCCCAGCATAATAATACCGTTTAATGTAATGCATCTCATTATACCAGAATACGTTACTCCACCCATAAGTGCTCTGGGAAGAACTGAAACGCGTTGACTTCCATAGCTTTCTCCAATAAGAAACTTTGGCGAATTCCATCTATTATTTTTTATCAGCCACTTTTCTATAAATTGCGCCATTGATTCAGCATCCTGATCTACTCCATAAAAATCTTGCGGTGTACCGGGAGAAATAATATGACTAAAACCAGTTCCCACAGGATCGATAAAAACTAAATCTGCTACGTCGAGCAAACAATCTTTATTAGCTTCTAATCCAAATGGTGGTACATTTGAAGAATTAATTTCTGGAGTCAATTTTACTTTCCACGGTGCAATACTACTCAAATGCAGCCAAATAGAAGACGATCCCGGACCGCCATTAAATACAAAAATGACAGGTCTGACTTCTTTATTTTTATTTTGTTTTATATAGGAAAAACTAAACACACTGGCTATAACTTTATTATCATCATTTTTAAGAAATATTTCATCTGCTATTACCGTAAAATTTAAAGGCTTTCCGTTAATATCAATAGTATGTTTTGTACTGAAGAAAAGCGGTTTTTTAATCAACATTTCTTCCTTTGCATTTTCCTGACTAAAAAGGGATAATGACACTAAAGAAAAAAAAGTGATTAAAAAGAATCTTGCAATATTTGGCATGAAATAATTTATTTAAATGAGTAACAAAATTCGATTTATTTTTTTGAAAATTCCCGTCTAATTCTACTTAATGATGTATCGGTAACATTTAGGTAAGAAGCGATTTGTTTGAGCTGGGCAAATTGAAATACTTCTTTATTGGTTGTAATAAGATTTTCATATCGGGCTTCACCACTAAGATTAATTAATTCCAGCGCACGTTTTTTAAACATCATATATTCTTTAGCCAGCATTTTTACTCCATAAGCCCTAAACTCAGGAACCGTATGCAGTAATGCGTTTAATTGATCATAACTGATGGCAAAACCTCTGCAATCTGTAACCGCTTGTATATTCTCAGATGATTTGGTTTTTAAGTAAAATGACGACACTTCAAATACCACACTATCTTTTTGATAAAAATTTGTAGTGATTTCATTTCCATCAATATCATGTGTAAACGCTCTCATAAAACCGCTCTGCAAAAAGAAATAATGTTCATTTATTTTTCCTTCTCTCAGAAAAAATTCATTTTTTTCAACAGTAATTTCTTCAAAAAATTCTACCACCTCATCTAAAGTACGGTCTGGAAATGGTAAATTTTTTATGATGTAATTTTTTAGTCCTTGTTTGTCCATTGGTTTCTTAGTTAATATTATACTCAACAGCTTCTTTACAAGACCGTTGCAGGTCAAAAATAATCAATTACCTAATAATTAGATAAAACACAATCTCAAATCACCTGAAAAAAAAGACACTATTAAGGGACAAATGAGAGACATTTTTTCTAAATATTTGAGAGATAAGAGTATAAAGTTATATCATTAGGAAGTTTTATCTTCGAAATAATTCTCTCTTTTCTTTTTTTACTTGCATATATTGTTATACTCAACAGATTTGAAATCTCTTTAGTCGTTAAATTCATATAGATATAAGCAATATAGCGCATATCATTTGAGGTTAATGCAGGATGCAGTTTTCGAAGTCTTGCCAGAAAACCGGGATTTACTTCTTCAAAATGAAAAACAAATGTTTCCCATTCATTATCGCTTTTTAAATAATCTTTTAAATGTTTAATATGAATATCCAAAGTGGAGATTTTTGAAAGTTTTGGAATATTTTCTATAGACATAATCAAATTATTGATAAGCTGATTTCTGCCCGAAAGATATAATGCTCTCGCAGAAAGCTTCCTGTTTCTCAATTCAATTTCTTTTTTGAGTAATTCCCTTTCATTATTCATTTCACTAATTTGCTTTTCAAGTTCCAGATTTCTCCTTTGGGCTGTTAGCTTTTTTTGTCTTTGTATCAGGATCAGAAGTATAGAAATGACTAAGATTATTATATTTATTGAATAACAAAATTTATGTTCTTTTTGCAATTGCATAAACCAATCGTTTATTGTTTTTTTTAAACCGGTTACTGCTGCCATTTCTTTTACCATCATCTCAAAACAATAGCCCAGCAACCGGTTTTTATTTATAAATTATATACTTCAATTTGATTTTAATTCAATAAGAATGAATTTACTTCCTGAGAAAAATCTTTAGAATACTGAAAAATCCCGCCATGACCTGAATCACTCCAAAGTACTAATTTTGCATTCTGAATATTCTGAAGCATTATATAAGAATTGATCGAATCGACCATATTATCTTGATTTCCATTAACAATAAGTACAGGCTGCTTAATAGCTTTAAGCTGTGTGTTGTTTTCATCTGTTGCTAAACCATAGTTTATAATAGCTTTCGCCTGGCTTGCAATTGTATCCTGACTCGTTGGGGAATCTCTGTCTATTTTTCTTTCAGATAATCTTTCTAAGAAAGCCTCACCCGCTTTGATACTGCTTGGCGTTTTGCTGAAAAACAGGTTAATCAGTACTCTGTCTGGTCCATCAACAAAAGCTTTTTCTAAATGCGACTCCAGTTGCGCAATTGCTTTTCCTCCTATCGATCCTGTACCTGCCAATATAAGTTTATTCACCAATTCCGGATAATTTGCCGCTATCTCCTGCCCTATAAAGCCGCCAAGAGAAAAACCTAAAATATTAACCTTATTGTAACCTAAAGCGCGGATAAAATCTACAGCATCTTTCGCCATCTCTGTTACATTTTCAGGAGTAATCCCGTTTGAACTCCCAACACCTCTGTTGTTAAATAATATTACCGGATAGTTACTCGCAATTGCATTTGTAACTTCAGGATCCCAATTGTCCATGTTTCCGGTAAAGTGTTGTAAAAAAATAACTGGTATGCCTTCTTTCTTTCCAAAAGAGCGGTAAGTAAAATCGGCTCCATTTACGTTTATAGATTTTGTCGGCGCTGTTTTATGATTGAATTCGCCTAATGCTAAAATATTTTCTTTTGTTTCCATTTGTTTTTAGATATTATTTATAATTGAGATAAGAACAATTATTTGCCGCTGAAAGCTTAATTCAAGTTTGTTATTGACTAACAATGATTCTTACCTGTCTATTTAATTTAAGCTAGATTTATTTTGTTTCTACAGCAATGATTTGAGCCAAAACATGTGGGAACATGATGAAAGGTGTGTGACTTGACGGAAGCGCATATAATCTTTCGATGCCCGCATCTTTTGTCATTTTTTGCTGAAGCGTATAACCTATTGTATGGTCATTTAAAGTGTAAACAAATACTTTATTAATTTTCCCAAATTTAGCCTCGGTCAAAGTTACCGGAGTCGCTAAAGGAGCTAATGGCTCTGCTTTTAAATTATTACTTATATAATCAGCAACTTGTTTTGGAGCATCTGCAAGGAAAACATCAGCAATACCTTCTTTTTTTATACTTGCAATTCCTGCTTTCTCATCTACAATAAGATTTTTTCCAACGTGACTTTCTCCATCAGTTTGTGCAAGAGATAATAAGCTTTCTCCATTTTTTGGTACGTAAGCTGCAATGTAAACTACCTTTTTTATTTGAGGTGCAATGTCTTCTGCAACCTGACTTGCTACAATTCCGCCAAAGCTATGCGCAACAAGCACTACATTTTGTTTGTTTCCAATGGCCTTTTTCACATCCTCAACATAAAGCTTTAAACTAATAGTTGAAATTACTGTATTATCGCTTCCATGTCCCGGAAGGTTAACAGAAATAACAGAGTTTCCACCAGCAGTTAAATCTTCTGAAATATGCTGCCAATCATTTGATGACGACCATGCACCATGGATTATTACAATTGTGTTTTCGTTTTTAGCTTTGCTCGTTTGTGATGAAGCTGTAATACTTGTAAGCAATAGCATTGCTATTAATAAAATTGACTTTTTCATGATATATATTTGTTATTTGTTGATAATTAGTTTACTGCGATTTTTGTTAAGATTGATGACAAGTCATCTGGTTTTGAAAGGAATGGGCTATGTCCTGTATTTATTTCGTATACCGATTCAACTTTGTTAGCTGAAATCATTTTGTTTTGTAAATACGGTGACACAACATGATCCTGTAAAGTTTTGATGTAAACCTTTTTAACTGATCCAAAATTATTGTCGGTAAGCATTACAGGATTAATGAATGGAGTTAAAGGTTCTGTTCTGTAGTTTTTCAACACAAGGTTTTGAATTTCCGGAGTACCATCCTGAATAAAAAGATTAACGATCTGGTCCTCTTTTACATCTACAATACCCTGATCATAATGAAAAATTAGATTGCCAGTGATTCCAAGTTGAGAATCAGGATCCATGTGTGCCAACTGATCTAATGTTTGACCTGAAACCGGTAAATAAGCGGCAACATATACCAGTTTTTCAATTTTCTCAGGCATAGCTTCTGCGACAGAAGAAATTATCATACCGCCCAAACTATGACCTACTAAAATTACTTTCCCGTCTATTGTTGAAAGTGCGTTTATTACTTTTTCTTTATAAACGTCCAGCGTTATTTGGCTTGGAGGAGTTTGGTCAGCGCCATGGCCCGGTAATTCGACAACAACTACTTTGTTTCCTTGTTTTTCCAGATTAGTTTTAACTGCCTGCCATACAAAGGGAGCCTGCCATGCGCCATGAACGAGTACATAATTTTTAGGTTTTTCAGGCTGTGGCTGTGCATCATCATTTGAACAAGATGATAATATTATGACACATACGGCCATGACGAATTGAATCAATTTGAATTTTTTCATGATTGTAATTTTTAAATGTTATTTATGTTGTGAAATGTGTTTTACTTAGCTTCTAAGGCTATAATTGAGGATAGTATTTGAGGAAATACTATAAATGGAGTGTGACTTGAAGGAAGTGAGTAAATTCTTAAGATTCCTGCATCTGCAACCATTTTTTGCTGAAGTGAATAGCCAATAGTATGATCATTTTGACTGTGAAGATATACCTTAGAAACTTTACCGAAATTAGCATCAGTTAATGTAACCGGAGTAGACAATGGAGCTAAAGGTTCTGGTCGTAGATTATTAGTTACATATTCTGCTACTGGTTTTGGAGCATCGGCTAAAAAGACGTCTGTAATTGCTTCTTTAGTTATAGAAGCAACTCCCGCTTGCTCATCTACAATAAGATTTTTACCTACATGACTTTCTGAATCCATTTGTGCAAGTGACAGTAAACTGTCTCCATTTTGAGGAACAAAAGCAGCAATGTAAATTAGTTTTTTTATTTGCGGAGCAATCAGCTCTGCTACTTCACTTACTACTATTCCGCCAAAACTGTGACCAACAAGGGTAACATTTGTTGTGCTGCCAATAGCTTTTAAAACCTCGTATACATAAAGTTGCAAACTAATATTCGATACGGGTGTTTGGTCAGTTCCATGACCAGGAAGATTTACAATAATTAAATTGTTTTCTGGAGAGTTAAGATAACCCGCAACATGATGCCAGTCATTAGCTGATGACCATGCTCCATGAACAATTACAATTGTGTTTTTACTGTTTGATGATGAAGAATTTAATTCGTTCTGTGTGTTTGTTTTTTCGGTTTCCATAATATTTGTTTGTTTAATACTATGCAAAGAAAGAGCGAATAAAACCTGTGGCACTTGTCTTGTGACAAGTAATGAAATTGTGGCTGTTTTTTTTGTTTTACTATTTAAACAAAGCTTAGACTATTAAGGATTCTTGCCATAAAAAAAGCTTGTAAAGTATAATTTTACAGGCTTTTTAATATTTATTTTGACCGCGGAGGGGTTCGAACCTTAGACCCTCACAATTAAAAACTGGAAAATTCAATTCAGTTCAACTATTCCTTTAATTCGTTTATTAACTTTTCAACTCGTACTCTACTTTTCCATTTTTTAACTTCCAATTCACGTTTATAAGCTAATGATTTAGTTTCAAATTCTTCAAAGTAAGTTATAGTCCAATCTTTTGCTTTTCCAGTAAATCCAGAATGATTTGATAAATGTTTGCGTAATCTTTCCTCTAAACTTTGAGATGTGTTACCAATATAATATTGATCTAATGAAGTTGAATATAAAATATAGAAGTAATTCATCTAATTTATAATTAATGTAAAAATCAAAAAATGAATGTGAACGCAGAAGGATTTGAACCTTCGACCGTCCCCGATTGAAATCGGGATACTCTTTCCACTTTAGCTACGCTACTAAAAACCAATCTAATGCAAAAACAAAAAAGCCACTCGATTTGAGTGGCTTTTGATGTGAACGCAGAAGGATTCGAACCTTCGACCGTCCCGATTGAAATCGGAATACTCTTTCCACTTGAGCTACGCTACTAAAAACCAATCTAATGCAAAACAAAAAAGCCACTCGATTTGAGTGGCTTTTCGTGAACGCAGAAGGATTCGAACCTTCGACCGTCCCGATTGGAAATCGGGATGCTCTATCCAGCTGAGCTACGTTACTAAAAACCAATCTAGTAGAAAACAAAAAAGCCACTCGATTTGAGTGGCTTTTCGTGAACGCAGAAGGATTCGA